>JAFGHG010000188.1 GCA_016939345.1 Candidatus Omnitrophota bacterium | reverse complement strand
CGGTTTAATACAAATTCCATATACCTCTTGGCTGAACGCATATGACCCAACCTGGCATAAAGGTCAACTATCATAGAAGCATCCCTGATCCAGCAGTATCTATAATCCCAGTTCCGGCCTTTTCCGATTATCTCAGGCAAAGAAGTGGTTGGAGCAGCGATAACAGCTCCCGAGCGCTGATAAGTCAAAAGCTTAAGAGTTAAAGCTGAACGAATAGTTAAATCCCTGTGTTTTGAAGGCACTCTTGTGCGGTAAACCCAATCGAGCCAATAAGTTTTAGTTTTTTCGTATTCAATGTAAATTGTATCAGTATTTATTTCTTTGAGCTTTTCATGATAAGAAAAAAATAAAAAAGAAGTTCCTTGAAGCTCTATAGGCTCAGAGTCGATTATTTTCTGGTAATCAAGATTGCTGTATAAATAAAAACTTACATACTCTCCCCTGCGAGATGTAATTTTTAGATGGTTGTTTTCTATGATAAAATCAGCTTCGCTTAGAGCGTAATTAGGTTTTGGTTTTAGTTCGACAATAATCCTGGGTTTGCCTGAAACAAGCAGTATATTTCTGTGTATTTCAGGAGGGCAATAGTATTCTTCCCGGGAAGTCAAAAATCGAGGCATATAATCACGCAATTCAAAAACCCCGTCACTTGTAGTAAAGACTGTCCTTAGTATCGGTGTATGGGTAACATAATGCTGCTCTATTTTTTCTAAATTAAAAGCTGAAATTTTAAAATAACCTCCTTTTTTCTCATCTAGTATCTTGGCAAATACAGAAGGAGAATCAAAAAAAGGAAGACAAAGCCAATCAATGCTGCAATCTGCAGCAACCAAGGCTGAACTTGTGCAATTACCTATGATCGCATAATCATAGTTCTTCATTGTATTAAGGTTTATTTTGCAATTATATATTTAGAATAAACAAAGTTAGCGTTTTCTTCTTATTTTTGTTTAACTGTCTAGGTTGCCTCTTTTACTTCGGCCTTACTCTTAAAGGTTAATTTTATTATTTCTGCTTATTTTTTAAATCCATTTTTTCCGGCGAAAATAAAAAAGCATGGACGCAGCAACCAATAACATAACCGCCCATACTCCAATATAACCAAATCTAGAGTTTAACTCCGGCATGTTCCATTTTGAAGCCTGAGAATTAAAATTCATGCCGTATACACCGGCTATAAAGGTAAGCGGGATAAAAATTGCGGCAAAAATAGTAAGCACTTTCATTATCTCATTCATCCTGTTACTTATACTTGAAAGGTATATGTCAAGCATTCCTGAAACCATATCCCTAAAAGTCTCAACTGTCTCTATGACTTGGATGGTATGGTCATAGAGGTCACGCAAAAAAATACGTGTGCCTTTTGCAATTAATTTAGACTCACTGCGTTCGAGTCCGCTTACTAGCTCACGCAAAGGCCAAACCGATTTGCGCAAAAATAATATCTGCTGTTTTAAACAATGTATGGTCTTCAATGTCCTGGGTGAAGGGTCGTTAATCAGTTCATCTTCCATATTTTCGATTTTTTCACCTAGTTTTTCCATTATATTGAAATAATTATCGACAACTGCATCGAGAAGGCTGTAAGCCAGATAATCAGCGCCCATCTTTCTTATCCGGCCCTTGGCAGTCCTTATGCGTTCCCGTATTGGGCCAAATACATCGCCTTCTGTTTCCTGTACAGATATTACAAAATTTGGCCCTAAAACAAGACTCACCTGTTCGGCTACAACATCTTTTTTATTATCATCAAACATAAACATAGTTAAGACTACAAAAATATAATCATCAAAGTTCTCGAACTTCGGCCGCTGGCCAGTGGTTACGATGTCTTCCAAGGTTAAGGGATGAACCTGAAAGTGTGTTCCGACACTCTCTATAATATCAGTCCTGCAAAGACCATCTATGTTTATCCAGGTAACAGTGGGTGCTTCTTTTAAAGCAAAGACCTCTTCGATATTATCAATAATTTTTTCCTGAAAATCTTTAGGTCCGTAGTCGATTAAACTTATTTTCACATTTTTACTTTTATTTTCTCCGACATATATCAACTCACCGGGCACATGTCCAGATGCCTTAGATAACCTTTTATATAATTTACTCATCATAACCTCCTTATTCAAACAGGTTATTTCAGCGTAATATATCCAAAATCCTGTGGGAGAATTTATTTTTTGAATTCAGCTTCGGGCTAGAAGATGACTTTAAAAGGTCCGGTGCAGGCCCAAGGCCTCTTATTTCAATAGTAGCATCCTTAAGCCATATAATATATTTTTTGCTTAATCTTTGTCCATGGATATAGCGAAAAGCCACATCTGCCATCCGGTCTGCTGTAAATTTTACTACATTATCAGGAACACCGCTGGGGGTATCAGTCTTGGTGTCCATGGAGCACTGGTCATTTACATAATCTATGGCCAGAAAACGTTTTTTCTGATTTTTCATATCAATGGCTATCTCAGTGGAAAACCAGGCCATTTTAGTAAGATTAGCTATTTTGGCTACATATTTGACTAAAGGGAAAAAACCGAATGTATTAAACTCTTCGTAATTAACGTGCTCATAATTGTTTTCCTGATCATCCCACCAGCAGGGAATAATCGTATTAAACAAGTTAAACACCCTGAACCACGCTCTTTTACCGCCAAGAGTAAGAGGCATTATTTTTTCCTGAAAAAGAAAATTATCGCCCTTGTCATAGGAACGAGCCTGAGCTATTTCCTCTACTGAACCCTTGGCATCACGAATAACACCCAGCTGGCCATAACCCAGGGCTGGTTTGATAATGAAAGGCACGCCTAATCTTTGCCTTTCTTCCTGGGATAAGACGAAAGTCTTTGGCTCCCAGTTGCGGACAACAACAGTAAAAGGCGTTAATATCCCCAGATTCAGCAATTCATAATGTGTTATTGCTTTATCTATAGCTACCTTTGCCCTGTCCGGGTCATTGATCACTGCCCCTGAACAGTCTTTAACAGCATAACATACCTTTGCGTATACATCGCTTTTTTTGTTATAAGTAGCTTCGGTATCAAGAAGGACATGTGTTGTTAATTTAGCTGTCTGAAGATTGCGCAATACTGAACGGACGTTGTCATCATTTATCCAAAGAAAAGATAGCTTTCTTTTTTTACAGGCTTTTTCTAAGAACTTAACAAAGCTTTCTTTTATATTTCCACTCCAGTTCAGCGCAAAATCGAACCTTTTCATCTAAGCCCCTTTCTTATGATTGAATTATAAAACTGCAGACTCGTCTAGATTTAAAGAAAGCTCATCAGCATTTACAGTAACCATTACTCCCAAAGGCAGGGTTACGTTAAGTCCGCCCCTAAGCTGCAGATGCCCGGATGGAAAACCGTAAAGAATCGGTATATCATAGCCTTTTAATATTTTCTCAATAAGGCTTCGCATATCGTGTTCTCTTCCTGAAGGATCAGTGACCTTGCCAAAGACAAGGCCTTTTATCTTTTTTAAAAAACCTGCCCTTCTTAAACGTTTTAAATAATCTTCTATTGCTTCAATCTTCTCATTTATATCTTCCAGAAATAAAATACATCCGGCTGTGATTATATGAAAAGGAGTGCCTATTGCCTCCACTACCATGGTAAGGTTGCCGCCTACTATCCTGCCGCTGGCTTTTCCCTGCCTGAAAGAGATAAGCTGGGGTAACTTTAACTCTCCCAATGGTTTAGGCTCTGTCAGCAAGCGGTTAAGGAATTCAAGTGTCAAAGGGTGCATTTCCTGATATATCTCGTCAGCGACCACTGGCCCGTGAAAAACAACCATATTGGCCACTCTTTTAAGATAAAGCAATATAAAAGTAATATCGCTATAACCTATGAATATTTTTGGATTTTTGCGGATAACCCTCTTATCCAGAAAAGGTATTATCTCAGCCGAACCAGAGCCGGCTTTGGCGCAGAATATTGCCTTTACGTCTTTATCATAAAACATGCGGTTTATCTGATATGCCCTTTGCTTATTGTGGCCGGGCTGAGACCAGCAGCGGTTGAATATCGAGCGTTCGTATTTAACATTATATCCCAGGTTCCTCAGAACCTTTACCCCCTGCTTAAAGTTGTCCCTATCAAAAGAACTTGCCGGAGCAACCACCCCTATCGTATCACCGGATTTAAGCTTAGGAGGTTTTATTATCTGTTTTTGGTTACTACTCATAACTATTTAATATAATTAATGTTAAACATTATATTATATCAAAATCAAAAACCTATACAAGATACAAGAAATATAGGGAAATTTAAGTTTTCAGAACCCAATCTTCTATTTTGGATTTTATCTGCTCCCTTATCTGGCGGGTCTTTTTGAGGATATCTCCAGGACTGCCCTTAAAGCTTGAAGGGTCTTCAAAGCTCCAATGCATTCTCTGCAAGGTATTAGGGAAAATCGGACATTTTTCTGACTGTGATTCGTTGCAGACAGTTATAACATAATCATATCTTTTGCCCTGTTTGTAAAAATCAAACACGCTTTTTGTCTTATTTTTTGATATATCAATACCGGATTCTTTCATAACCTCAACTACCACCGGGTTTAATGTGCCGGGCTCAAGCCCGGCGCTTTCAGCTTCAAACCTATCTCCGGCAGCCTGCTTTAAAAATGCCTCAGCCATCTGGCTGCGGGCTGAATTATGAACACAAACAAATAATACTCGTTTTTTCATGCTGGCCTATCAAGCTTCTTCTTTTAGTCTTTCCGGGTGATGCTTTACAACCTTGGCCTTAACCATATAAATTACATCAGCTGCTATATAACCTGCGTGGTCACATATTCTCTCAAGATGCCTGGCAACAAGAAGAAGAGGCACTGCCCTTGGCGCAGTATTGCCGTCTTTAACCATGTAATCATGGATTAATTCATCGTAAACTGAGTTACGCAAAGTATCTGCTTCGTTATCACAAAGGATTATGTTTCTTGCCAAGCCTTCATCATGATTGACAAAAGCATCTATCGCTCCCTTTACCATCTTTCTTGCGACATCAGCTAATTTTGGTATGTCAACCAAAGGCTTTAACAAGGGGGCATCAGAAAGCTCCTGAGCTCTTTGAGCAATATTTTCAGCCAGGTCAGCTATTCTTTCCAATTCAGCTGTGATCTTCATCCCGGTTGTAATAAACCTTAAATCAATGGCTACCGGCTGACGGCAGGCCAAAAGCTCTAAAGCTGCCTCTTCAATGGTCAATTCCAGTTCATCTATTCTTTTATCGTTATCTATTACTTCCTGGGCCAGACCTCTTTCCTGAAACTTCAATGCCTCTATTGACTTACGGATAGCTTCTTCAGCTAAAGCGGCAAGCTTAAGTATCTCGTTTTTCAGCAAACGTAAATCATCGTCGAAATGCCTTTTCATCATCCGAACCTCCCGGTTATATAATCTTCAGTAAGCTTATTTGCAGGATTAGTGTAGATCTTATGAGTATTATCATATTCTATCAGCTCCCCCAGCATAAAAAAAGCCGTAAAATCTGCTATGCGGGCGGCCTGCTGCATATTGTGTGTTACAATCACTATAGTATAGCTTTTTTTAAGCTCAAGTATAAGTTCTTCTATTTTCGCAGTCGAAGTAGGGTCAAGGGCAGAGCAAGGTTCGTCAAAAAGCACCACCTCAGGTTCTACAGCAAGAGTCCTGGCTATGCAAAGCCTCTGCTGCTGGCCTCCGGACAACTGCAGGGCATTGTCGTTAAGCCTGTTTTTAACCTCATTCCATAATGCAGAATCTTTTAAGCTTTTTTCAACTTTTTCGCTGAGATATTTCTTATCTTTTATGCCATTTACTTTTAATCCAAAAGCTACATTTTCAAAAATGCTTTTAGGAAAAGGATTCGGCTTTTGGAAAACCATCCCTACCCTTCTTCTTATATCAACAACATCCGATGCAGGATCGTATATGTTTATCTGTCCTAATTGGATAAGGCCTTCAAGCCTGGTTTTTGGGATCAATTCGTTCATCCTGTTAAAAAGACGTATAAGCGTAGACTTGCCGCAGCCCGAGGGCCCGATAACAGCAGTAACTTTGTTTTGGTATATATCTAAATTAACGTTTTTTAAAGCCAGTGTATTGCCATAATAGAAATTGACATCTTTTACTCTAATGATAACTTTTCCAGTCACCTTGGCTCCTTTGTTTTCTGTCTGTTCAGTTTTACTATTGTTAAATTTCTTTAATAAATTGCTGAACTGTTTTGTGCTTTCCATATAAACTCCTTGTAAATTACCTCAATTGCGCACTGCTTCTTTGTTTTTGACGTATTATTATGGCAACCATTGAAATTGAAAGAACCAAAAATAAAAGGATCAAAGCGCAACCATAGGCTATTTCTTTCTGCTGCTGGGGGTGGACTCCCTCAGTCATAAGAGCGTAAATATGATAAGGCAGGGCCATGCACTCCGAAAAAATTGATTTAGGGTAACCGCGCATATAAAATGTACCTGCTGTAAAAAGTATCGGTGCTGTCTCTCCGGCAACCCTGCCTATGCTTAATATAACCCCGGTTAATATCCCTGGCATCGATGATGGTAAAACTGCCTTTTTTATTGTCTGCCATTGTGTCGCACCAAGAGCAAAAGAAGCTTCACGATAAGACTGGGGTACAGCCATTAAAGCTTCCTGAGATGCTGAAATTATCGAAGGAAGGACCATAATCCCCAAAGTCAGGCAACCTGAAATAATTGATACACCGAAATTTAAAAATTTCACAAATACCGCAAGGCCGAATAAACCAAAAACAATAGATGGCACTCCTGCAAGATTATTAATACTTATCCTTATGATATTGACTATATAGTTTTTGGGGCTGTATTCACAAAGATAAATCGCACAAGCCAAACCAAGAGGGAAAGCGATCATTATCGAGCCTAATGTAAGCCATAAAGTCCCTACTATTGCCGGAGCGACTCCGCCTGAAGTCATAGCCTCCCGAGGCACGGAAGTAAGAAACTCCCATGAGATTATGCCTGCACCTCTTACCGCTACAAAATAAATAATCGTTCCTAAAAAAAATAATGTGGCAACTATCGAAAGAAATAAAAGGCTAAAACCTATTTTTTGTGATAAATATCTTGTTTTCATCGTCCCAAACCCAGTTTTATTCTGAATCTTCTGCTGATTATTTCGGCAATGATATTAAATACAAGAGTTATCATAAAAAGAACAAGTCCGATTGCAAACAAGGCATGGTAATGTGAATCACCCATCACAGCTTCTCCCATCTCAGCGGCTATAGTTGCTGTAAGCGTTCGGACAGGCTGAAAAATAGAACTAGGTATGACTGCTGCGCCTCCGCAGACCATAAGAACAGTCATAGTTTCTCCTATTGCCCTGCTCATTCCCAGGATTATGGCCGTTGAAATCCCTGAACCGCCAGCTGGTATAACGACTTTTGTGAGTGTCTGCCAGCGGTTTGCGCCAACAGCGTATGATGCTTCGCGAAAGGTTTTAGGAACAAAGCTTAAAGCATCTTCTGCAATACTGCATACTGTCGGAGTAGCCATAATGCCCAAGATCAAACTTCCGGTAAATGCTGTAAGGCCTACCGGAAGGTTAAAAATCTTTTGCAAAAAAGGAGCAACAATAACCATACCGAAGAAACCGTAAACTATAGAGGGTATACCTGCAAGTATCTCAATCAGGGGCTTAAGAATAGACCTTTGGCGGTTAGTGGCCAATTCATTAAGAAATAAAGCGCTTCCCACCCCCAAAGGCACACAAATAAATAAAGCTCCTAATGTTACCCATATAGAGCCTAAAATCAAGGGTAGAATGCCGAAATCAGGAGGATCATAAGTCGGGTACCAGTACTCACCTGTAACAAATTTAAAAAAAGGCAATTGTTTAAATATAGGCAGCCCCTCTTTAAAAAGGATTATTGTTATTCCGATAAGAAAAAACAGCGAGGCAAAAGCCAGTATGTTAAAGATAAGCCTGTAAAAAAGTTCTTTTTTGTATTTCATTGTCAAGAAACCTAGTCCCTAGGCAATACACGGCTGAATTTGCCGTGTATTGCCGGGAAAGTCAAAAAAGGGCCGAGAATTATTTTCGACCTCCCGCAACAGCACAGCAGATTATTGCTGTGCTGAGAGGAGGAGTTAAATGAGTAAAAATTACTGCAATCCAACGTAACCCTGTTTTTCAGCTATATACTGACCTGCTGAGCTGGTCACAAATTCAAGGTAACTTTTTACTGCCCCCTTAGGCGCTCCATTTGTGTACATAAATAAAGGCCGTGAATAAGGGTACTCCGCAGACAGCACTGTCTCTTTTGAACACTGTATGCCATCTATGATTACTGCTTTTACAGCATCAGAAACAAAGCCCAAACCCAGATAGCCTATTGCTCCCGGTGTCTTGGCTACAACTGTCGCAACTGCCTGGTTTGAGGCTTCCAGCAAAGCATCAGGACGCACACGAGCTCCGCCAAGAGCAAGGCTGTTAAAAGCTTCATATGTTCCGCTTGAGGTATCTCTGGATATTACAACTATCTTGCCTGCCGGACCTCCCAATTGAGACCAGTTGGAAATTTTACCAGTGTATATATCCTTAACTTGCTGCTTGGTCAAAGCCTCTATTGAATTAGCAGGATGGACAGCTACAGCAATGCCATCCATTGCCACAACATGAGCCTTAGGCTCGATTCCACGTCCCACTGCTATGTCAAGTTCTTTATCTTTGATCGGCCTTGAGGCATCTGCTATATCGGTGGTCGAATCAAGAAGAGCTGCTATTCCTACTCCTGAACCGCCGCCCTGTACGGAAATATCAATCTTTGGGTTGCTGTTCATAAACTCCTCAGCAGTTGCCTGGGCAATAGGCAAAACAGTTGTCGAACCTTTGATGGTAATGTTTTCTGCAAATAATGGCACTGCCGCAAGCAGAAAAACCATGAACGTAATTGCTGATTTTTTTAATATTCTCATAATTAAAATCTCCTTTTTTGCTTTGCTTAAAATTTTAGATTCCAGTCAACTTGAAATACATTACGCCTGCCGTTACCCTTTATCCTCTCCATAGTGTACCAATCAATATCAATGCTGGTATTCTTTCCTATGCCATAGGATAAAATGGCTTCATGGCCTTTAATGTTTGTGCCTCCGCTATAAGCATCAGAATCAGGAAATGTATCAAGCCATGCGTCCCTCTCAAGACGTTTATAGACATAAGCAAGCTGCCAATTGCCGAAATCTGCAATCTTCTTATCCCCGAACTTTATTCCTGCTGCCCAGCCGTTATTATCATCGTTGGGATCAGGATTATGTATGCCCTCAACAGAAATAGAAGCATAAGGGACAACAGCTCCCAAGGGATTATCTATGTCAAGCTGAAGCGAAGGAGATACTGCATCGTAGTTATACAAAAGATCTCCATTGGCATCCAGCGAATTAGTCCTGGCAGACCAATCAAGGGTAATGCCTCTTTCGTTAGCAATGGCATACCAGGCTGTGGCCATTTTTAAAGTTGGGCTTCCAATAAAACCTAAGTCACCTAAACCAACCTTAAAGCCTGGCTGGACTACTACCATGTAAGGATCATTCTCTTCTCCCGAAGACTCATCAAGAATCCACACGCCGTTATTCATGAATAAACCTACGTTATCCCAAACCTGTTTGTTAAAAAGGATTGAGGCACCTTCGGGGTTGATATCAGAATCCCAGAGAAGGTCCGTCGGCCTCATGATCTGATCTTTAATGCCCATAAGTTTTCCGGCACGAAAGGTCGCCCAGGGTGCAGCAGCCCATTCACCCATAGCATAATCAAGGCGAATATCGCCAGTATCAAAAGTATTGTTCAAAGTCTGATTTGTAGAACGAGGGTCATCTCCGCCTGTAGCCAGCCCTGCGAAAACTTTCAGCTTATCGTTTACTTTTGCCTCAGCACCTAAACGAAAACGGATTCTGCCCCGGTGCTGGTCTTCAGCGCTTGTTTTATCCTCCCATTGATAACGGACCCTCATATCCCCTTTCAGCTTGATGTTCTGAAGCCATGAAGGAAGGGAACTGTAAGTTCCTTTGGCTATCTCCTTACGGACCTCTTCCTTGGTCTCAGTCAAAATCTGCTGGGCTTCGCCGTTAGTCAATATCCCTTTCTCTACGAGTTTTTTAACCAGAATATCTACTTCACCGGCAAAAACCTGGCTAGAATAGAAACAGAAAATTACAACAAAAGCTGCAAAAAATAATCTCGCTAGTTTATACATGCCTTTTCCTCCTTTTCTCTAGAATTATACCCTCTACTTTTCATCCGCGCCTTAACTGAACAATCTTGAATTTTCTTCCCCCCGTGGCAACCTCCTTTTTTTTGTTTAGCCCTTTTGTAACGAAAACATAATCTATATGAACTCTTTGTGCAGAGTATCTCTCTTTCAGAATAAGAAGGCTTAATAAACCCCTTGCAATAATCATAATAGGCAATACAGAAAAAATTATCCGCGGCTCTGGCAAGGTGAGGGCACTTGTCTAATTTAATTTTCCGCTCTACTTTTGTTTTAAAATCCATAAGACCACCTTTTTTAATTATTAAGAAAATTTCGTAACTTGCGAATATGGACTTCAACCCTTCTTAATGACTCCAGTGCATAGTCGTTACCTGAATCATCGCTTTGCTCAATACCTTCAAGAAGCCTCTGCAGTGTCGAAACCTGCGCCCTTAGATTACTGGCTACAAAATCTCTTTCCAAACTTGATCTAAACTTTTTCATCGCTCACCTCCTCTCTTTTTAGATTTTTTGAGTCGACTGTCGGTAACGATAAAACTCTGGCTGTGAAGGAAGTAGTTAAAAATCCCTGCTATTGACAAAAAAACAAACAAGATCCAGCCCAGTAGTTCTAAGGTCATGCTTTTTTCTTTTCCTTCATCTGATATAATCATAGATTATATTTGTGAAGATAAAATAAAGGCCCAGTGAAATGTTTGTGAACTTTTTTTGAAGAAAAAATGGCCTGGATCAGGCTTTAGGGATGGTAAAACGGAAGGTGGAACCCTGCTCTAAATAGCTTTCTACAGAGACCTCACCGCCCAGTGAATGGACTATATGCTTGACAATAGCTAGACCGAGTCCTGTGCCGCCTAATTCCCGGGAGCGGGCTTTATCGACGCGGTAAAAACGTTCAAAAAGCCTTGGCAGTTCTTTTTCGGGGATGCCTATACCGGAATCAATGACTTCAATAATAATAAAGCCTTTGCTCTCTGTAGCCTTTATTATTATTTTACCGCCTTCTTTGTTATATTTAACGGCATTGTCAATAAGATTTAATAGTATCTGTGCAAGCCTTTTTTCGTCAGCCATAACCATAGATAGATTTTTATTTATATCTGTTTCTATGGTGATTGACCTTGCGCCAGACTGTTTTTTTAATAAAGAGACGACCCGTTCTACTACAGGAATAAGCCTGCAAGGCTTCAAAGTCATTTTTAGCTTACCTGACTCGATCCTAGAAAGATCAAGAAGGTCTTCTACTAATTTTGCCAATCTATCTGCATCTGAATGTATTATCTCTAGAAAATCTCTGGCATTTTTCTTATCATCTATAGCTCCCTGCAAAAGAGTCTCGGCATAACCCTTGATGCTTGTCAACGGGGTGCGCAACTCATGAGAAACATTGGCAACAAAATCCTGCCTTACTTTTTCAAGCCGCCTCAACTCGCTAATATCGTGAAAAACAACTACTCCTCCTTCAAGATTATTGCCTCTGGTTACCGGGACTGCATGAATTAAAAAAATCTTTTCATCAGGCAAAAGAAGTGTGATCTCCCTAGACTCAACTCCTTCTTTAAGCTCTATTACCGAATCAACTATTTCCTGTATTTCGATATTGCGAACAACCTCTAGAGGCCTTTTACCTATGAATTCCGATGTGACCTGAAAAGTCTTTTTTAGGCTTTCGCTCATCAATAGAATAGAACCATCTTTATCGACTACCATTACCCCCTCAAACATGCTCAACAATACTGCCTCAAGGCGCGATCTGCTGGAAATAACCTCCTGAATCCTTGAATTTATCTGTTCAGACATATAATTTATGGATTCTGCCAGATCACCGACCTCATCATTTGAATGCACAAGGATTTTATTCGAAAAATCTCCCCTGGCAATAGAAGCAGCTGTCCAGGACATCTCTCTTAAAGGCCGGGAAATGAAAACCGAAACCAGAAAACTTACAAGAAGTATGGCAGCAAAAGAAAAAGACAAAGATATGATTAATACTCTTTTAAGCCTGCTGGATATTGTTTCTATATCTGATAAAGGTATTGAAAGCCGGATTATTCCCCGGACATGGTCATTGCCAAAAGGATATGCAAGATATAACATATATTTTTTTACTGTCTTGCTATAGCGCCGGCTTACGCCTTTGCCTGAAGAAAGGGCTTGCTGGACTTCCGGCCGATTAAGGTGGTTTTCTACTGTTTTCAAGGATTCTTTGTCAAGCTCAGAATCACCGAAGACAGTTCCTGCCGGGCCCATAATAGTCACCCGCAGGCCTAGATCCCGGCCGACCTGATCAGAAAAAGCATCCAGCTCCTGGTAGTTAAAAATTCCCGAAAAGTCCTTTTCAAGAAAGGTCTTTGCCAGAGAAGCTTCGCGCTCAAGCCGTAACTTTATCCGGTTAAATGTGTTATCGGTTAAATAATTATTCAGGTAAAAGTAAAAACCGGCTAAAGCCAAAGCAGCAATGATGCTTATTAGAAAAGTAATCTTAAGATGTATGGGGATTTTAGGTTTACTGTTCATAATTGAATCGGTATCCAATGCCCCTGACCGTTTCTATAAGCCTTCCCATTTTTTTCAACTTCTGAC
This sequence comes from Candidatus Omnitrophota bacterium, assembly GCA_016939345.1. Taxonomy (GTDB): domain Bacteria; phylum Omnitrophota; class Gorgyraeia; order Duberdicusellales; family 4484-171; genus JAFGHG01. The sequence goes on along the minus strand of JAFGHG010000188.1, from coordinate 783 downwards.
GCAGCTTCTTGATATGAGTGTCAACAGTACGAGTCGTGACATCTGTGCTCATACCCCAGACTTCCTCTAGCAGATCATCACGGGATAATACTCTGCCCTTTCTCTGCATGAGGGCAACAAGCAGCTTAAACTCCATCCGGGTCAATGCTACATCCTTCTCGTCAACGCTGACTCTATACCTGCTTGTATCAACTATCAGCTTATCAATGCTTAATATTTCTTTGCTTTCAACTGGTTTTTTGCCGCGGTTAAGTATGGCTTTAACCCGTAAAACGAGTTCCCTAGGACTAAAAGGCTTAACCACATAATCATCAACTCCAAGCTCAAATCCTACGATCCTGTCTATCTCTTCGCCTTTTGCGGTAAGCATTATAATAGGTATGGAAACAAGACTTTTATCTTGTTTTATCAATTTACAAACCTGCAAACCATCCATTTTCGGCAGCATTATGTCCAGTATAATTAAATCTACTGGTTCAGTGTCAAGCAGCTCTAAAGCGCCCTCGCCGGTTATCGAAACTTGGCAATCAAACCCTTCCTTCTCCAGATTATATTTCAGTAGTTTGAAAATATTCTTGTCGTCTTCGACTATTAGAATTTTAGGTCTTGTCACCTGGACTCTCCTGATTTAATTTCGTTGTACTGCTTTTAAGATCTGCTCAGACTAAAAATGCAGTTTTTTATTTACTACAACCAGAACATAAACAATACAGGTTTGCATAATCTAAGCCGTGTAATTTAACTACTTTTTCTTTATATGGCTCTAAAACCTTAGCTAAGGCT
>JAFGHG010000187.1 GCA_016939345.1 Candidatus Omnitrophota bacterium | reverse complement strand
GAGGGTGGTGGGTGTGGATGATAAAAGCTGAGCAAGCAAGGCCAGGCCGAGAAGAACAAAGACAAGGGCAAAGAAGAGTTGGTTGCTCTGGTCTTCTAACCAGGCCTGGTATACTTTTTCAAACGAATCTTTATCTTCGCTCTGAGTTCTGGTAAGATTAAATATTTCTTCTTCACTCCATTCTCTGTCAAAATTCTCCTGAACGAACACTTTTAAATCGCCCTGAACTGTCTCAAGCCAGCCAGTAAGACCACTATCAGCATATTTTTCAATCCAATCCTGGATATCCCTTCTTGGATAAATCATTATATATAAACCTGCTTTTGTTACTGCAAAACGATGTACCATATCTTCCTTGTATTGAAGCCATCTTAAGTAAGTTGCGGCAACCCTGGCTAAATTGTTAATATTGTCGCTGGAAAAGAACAGTCCTCTTACCGGATATGTAAAATTATTCGAAAAAACATTTGGATCGTCACCGATTGAAAACACTTTTACTCCTTCTAAGGTTATACGGTACTTTCTTTCTGCTATATCCAGGGGTATATGGTTATGATGATAATATATAGCCTGCATGTGCAGGTTATTGATGCTTGCCAATCCGCCAAGGCTATTGCCATAAATTAAGAAACGTGAACTTCGCGAATAGCAACGTTGGATTATCAATGCTTTTCTGAAATCACGCTCTTCAAATACTTGAGGACGTTTTTCATCAATGTTCGGCATGAAATTAATATGATATGGTGCATCCGGTGAAACTTGAGCCCAAAAAGCAACAGGTTCACCGTCAATTAATGATTCGTACATGTAAGTCTTGCTTGCCGGATTATCTTCGAAATGTTGCTGGTCTTCTCTGTACTCTTGAACAACCGAACCAGGGTGTATTATCTCTGGTCTTCCTACAGGATTACGTCCAGGGTTAAGCTGAACATAGAATCTTCCTGCTGACTTTAACGGCACACCTTTTAAAAACCGCTGCTCTGAACCTTTCATTTCATCCCGGCCCTTAAGCCTTCTGCTTATTACCTGCCAAATCCCTGTATGTATTAAACGGTCAAAATCTGTTGTTGCAAAATCTACAGTTGTTTTTTTACGTAAAGCCTCTCGGACCAGCGAAACTATATTATCTACTGCTTCATCCAGGTGGTCATCAGGATTTTCTATATTCAGGAAACCTCTGTAGTCGACTCCTCTATTCTCGCGTTCATCTTTATCTCGGAGACGTTTTTCACACTCTTCAATGGATAAGCTTTCTCCGCGCTCTGCAAAATCCTTCTGCAAGCGCCGTGTTCGCTGATCAAAAGGCGTAGTCACTAAAATATTTACAATTGCCTTGGGAATAAGCCCGCGGGTAGTATAGATAACCGGCTGGAACCGAGAAAGAGGTTTAGTAATAATAGAGGCTCTTTTAACTATTGCCTTGCTAATAGCTTCTGAATTCTGCATAGCTATCATCTGAGTTTCAACAGCAGGTGTACGCATATCATTAGCATTAATCGGAGTCTTATTAATAATAAAATCATCACCGTTAAGATGAACCATTGATGTCGATATAATGCCAGCAATGGCTGTTTCATCTTCGAGTGAAAAATTTGTTGTTTGATGCAGTTGTAAGAAATATGCTGAAAATGAACGGAAAAAAGAACCGATATCAACTCTTACACCACCCAAAGCTTTAGCAACCGCCCTAGCAACCGTGCTTTTGCCAGTATTAGAAAAACCACTGATATTGACAACATATCCGGCTTCAGGATCGCCGATCAAAGCTTCTTCGTAATCTCGTATGTCAATAACTTGCTTAAGGCTAGTTATTCCTATTTCCTCTAGTTCTTCTCTGTGTCCTGAATTAGAAAAAACAACACTTCTTGCGCCAGCTAAATCTTTCTTGACGTTTTCATCGCTTAAATCCTCATCTCCATTAAAGAAGATGCTCATAGGTATATGGTTAAATTTAGATACTGTTAAAGCCTCACTTGTATATTCATTTCCTGAACTTAAAGCCAAGATTTTATCGACTGATGTTGTTTCTATAATAAAAAGAAGAATCTTATGCAGGTCTTCAGGAGAATCTGTGGCTTTAAAACTTACACGACCACGTCCATATGAACCGCTTATTTCTTCTAATTCATAATAGTTAAATGAATCATTAGTATAAATAAAATCAATGGTTATATCATTAAATCTTAGAAGATCCGCTAATGCTTTTGAATGATACATCGATGCCTGAGCGCTTAGGGAATTTGAATCAACAATAAATACTATGTGGTTTCCATTTTGGATATGGCCCCAAACATAATCAGTAAAAATATCTTTGCTTAGTTTCTCCAACTCTTGCCTAAAATTACTACTGAATAAATTATTATTATTATTTAAAGCTGCTCTAAACAAAATAAAAGCTAAAATTAAAACAATTACAATAGCAATAACTATTTCAATATATTGCGTATTATTCCCATTCAGAGCACCGGCCAATATGGAATCGATTCTACGCAGGGTTAATTCACTGCTGGCACGGATACTGTATTGAGGAGATTCATGAAGGCCAGAGGTTACAATTTCGTGGATAATCGGCCTTCTG
>JAFGHG010000186.1 GCA_016939345.1 Candidatus Omnitrophota bacterium | reverse complement strand
TATCCTTTGAAAATAAATGGGGAGCTATACGCAAAGCCCAGGACAGGCCAGCCTTAAGACAGGCTTATGAAGAAGAGAATATGGTAGGGTTGGCGTCTTTGATAATATCAATTGTTATGGCCGCAATTATTAAAGCACAATTTTCTAGCCAGACAGCAGAAAACGATCCAGACCAGAATGCAATACTTAGAGTTTTCGATGAGAAAGCAAATGATACAAACAGAGTAGCATCAGCAGATGAAGTACATAGCAAAGGTTATTGGCATGAAAGCGTTGGCGTTGTTGCCGTTAATTCTACAGGGTATATGTTGATCGAAAAATTAGCTAAATGGGGATTGGCTGCTTACGGTCATAGATTGCCGGGTGAAGCAGCTCTAGAGGCAGCAGAAAGGTTGCTTGGAAAGGGAGTTTTGGGTTCAGCAGGTGAAATTGATCCTTCAAGATTGTATATGATAGGAAGAGAAAATGGTTATATAAGAATGGGTAGCCCTGATATCAACGGGGACAGATATGATAATAAAGTATTTCAGTATCAAAGTGATGATTTTAATTCTGAATTCTCCACTTTATTTCTTTATCTTATATCTGATTCCGAAGCTGAAAAAACTAAGCGATTGACAAAAGAACACCGAATTAAATTTTTAGAAATTGGTGATGGTGTAGCCTGGGTTAATTTACATAAAGAAGATTTTGACCCATCTTTTAGGCAGTATTTCCTTAAGCAAAATTACGAAAGCAGAATAGTTACAGCAGTAAACCGTTATGCTCCTGAATCAGATAAGATACATCAAAGCCATGTAGAAGTTGTTCATGATAATTTTGTTAATAGGGTCGCGATAGTATCTCCTGAGTGCGGAACATACTTTTCAACCGGAGGCCTGGGTCTTGCTGTTAATTCAATAGCACAGGAGTTAGCCAATATGGATGTTGATACCACAGTATTTATGATAAAACCAACAAAGTTAAGCTCTGAGGGTCTAGAAGATATTGGCCAAACTATTGCAATGCCTTTATTAACAGAAACAGTACAAGTCAAGCTTCTTATTACAAATTCTGGAAAAGTTCGTATGGTATTGCTTGATGCCGGTCAACATAGCGATGATATCTATGGAGGAGATGCTTTGAAAAAAGCTATTATTTTAAGTAAAGGCAGTCTTTTGGCGTCAAAAGTTCTGGCCGAGGCTGGATTGATGCCTGCCCCCCAGATATTCCATGGAAATGATTGGATGACAGGCTTGATCCCGGCTTATTTAAGAATAGAATTTGCGCAAGATCCCTTCTACAGAAGAATGGCTTCGCTTTACACTATACATAATCTTGCTTATCAAGGCGGAGATTACAATAGATTCCCTGGTTGGAGATTTGACGAGTTAGGGTTAGCAGGTGAACACTGGTTTGGCTTGTGTCATCCTTATGACATGGAAGCTTTTAACATAGTAACAGGAGCATTTTATCATGCTGATAAGATCAATACAGTATCGCCGACCTACAGTAAAGAAATACTTACTGTAAGGTACGGAGAAGGTCAGCAAGAGGTTCTGGGAAGAAGAATAGAGGATTTATCAGGGATCCTTAACGGTATAAGCATCAGTGAACGTCTTTGGAGATTAAGCAGAAGAAAACGTCGTTCAAAAAATATCTCTCAAAGATTAATGGACTTTAATGTCAGCGATTCCATACCATTATTTGGCATGAATACTCGTATTACAACTCAAAAAGGTATTCTTGCAGGATTAGAGGGTATAGAAAAAGCATTAAACATAACCCAAGGAGGCCTGCAGTTAGGTTTTTTTGGAAGCGGTAACTCCAACGATCCATACTGTATTGCTTGCCTTGAGAAATTAGAGGAATTAAAGACCCTCTGGCCCCGAAATCTTGATTATTATATAAGCTTTGGAGGCGAGATAGCTGATCAGCTAAGCGGTGGTCAAGATTATTTCTTTATACCTTCTGATTTTGAGCCGTGCGGCCTTGGCCAACAAATAAGCCTGGAAGCAAGAGGTCCAGTTGTAGCCAGAAGAACTGGAGGCCTTGCTGATACCGTATTTGAATATTCACCAGAAACCGGTGAAGGCAATGGTTTCTTGTATGATGAAAATGATCCAGACCAGATAACCGGCGCTATCATGAAGGCTATAAAATATTTTCACGATCCACAAGCCAGGGCAGATATGGTACGAAATACTTCTTTGCATAACAGGAGTTGGGCTAATGCTGCAGTACAGTATTTAGAATTATATAAGCAAGCCATCGTTCTGAAACATAATCGGGAAGGATATATTAATTCAAATAATTTGCTTATAGAAATATTTATCGTTATGGGAGTGATAGCGGTTATAGTATTTTTATCAAATAGATATTCAATTAGAAGAAAAGGGAATAACCAGCCTGCCTTTGAAAATTCTACACTTAACGCCCTTCTTAGCTCAATAAAGGAATCTGCTGCCGGCGATAACTCATCAAGCGATATTGAAAATCAGATAATACAGGAATTTCCTGAACTGCAGTCTTTACCTAAAAATAAACTGGAGCATGTTTTTAAAGTAATTTACTACTTTATGCATTTTATTAATGGAAATTTTGAGGATTTATGGAGTAGTCTTTCAGGTAAAGTAAGGGGAGGTTTGCATTTTGCAGATAAGAGAAGATATTTCAGGCAGCTGGCCTCTTTGCGTAGAAAATACAACAAGTTGTCAAGGGAGCAGAAAAATATTTTAATTACAGCCATAATTATTCATGATATTGGCTATACTATTGCTGGAGTAGTTGCTTACCATCATCCGGCTAAAGGAGCAGAAATAGCAAGAGAATTGTTAAGTCAAAGAAAATTCCTTTCAGATAGTTATATTTCATCTGTAGCAGATATTATACATTATCATTGCCATTTCGATGTTCTTAAGGCACGAACTCCAAAGGTATTAAGAGCAATGGGTTCGGTTTTGCGAACCCAAGTATTGATTTGTACAGCTGTGGATAATGCCGGAAGCGTAAGTATAAGGAGTAAGGAAGCCACGCCTGAGAATGGATTAATCCCAAATGTTTTGGAACAATTATTAGTTTTCGGGAGTTCTTTAAGATTGTGGTATTTACACAAGCTCAGAGGTTATTGGATGCCCCGATTAGGCACATTTGCTTATCCTTTAGACGGACAAACTAGAAGCCATAATGCAAAATTATCTAAGGCTATAAGAGACTTTGTTCCTTGGAAAGAGAGAGGAGTGTTTAAGCGAAACTGGAACGATAATATTGCTGTGTGCATTTTGCCTTTGTTGCGTCGTATTTCAGATAAGTCTTCTTATAAGTCGTTTATAAAGTTTACTAAACTTATTGCTCAAATAAGTGAGATATTTTTACAGGAAAACAACTTAAAAGGGTATAAAGAATTTGAACTTGATGCCAACACTGATGTTTGGAGAATGGATCGAGAAAAATTAGTCAGTGCTTCTATAGCGATTACAACAGCATTGGATGCTATTTCTTCAGATATGACTATGGCTGACGTTAGGGAAGACTTACGTTCAAGCGGTTGGACTAAGGCAGGTGGTATAAGGTTTGAGATTAGCGATAATAGGCTAATATTAAGCTTAAGCGAAGATAAGGCAAATGATGTCGTAACACAAAGAGCTTTATCAATTGCTCCTATAGAGTTTTCAGGAATCTGGCAGCAAGGTGTAAGCTCTAGTTTTATTTATAAATTGTTTGCTGATTTAGCGCAAGGGATAGAAGCTTTGGCCAAAATGGGCCTGTCTACAGAAATTATACCGGAAACCCTAGAAAGAGCTCTTGTTGAGCAAATCAGAACAATACCTATAAAATACGGCCTAAAACTCACTGCTCACGCTCCGTTTTACAATATTAATGTTACTACTTTAGATGATGATATGCGCCTTGAGTCTATTAAAGTAGTTGAAGAATCTATCAGGATAGCCGCTGATATGGGCATTGATTATATTACGGTTCATCCAGGGCCAATGAGAAGAGTAGATAGAGAAAGCCCTAAACTTGCCTGGGCGCAGGCAGTAGCATCATTTATTGAACTGGTCAGTTATGGAAGAAAGCACCGGGTCCAGGTTTCTGTTGAAAACATGCATCAGCCAAAAAATAAAGAAAGATATCGCTTATTATTGGTACCTCAAGATATGGCAAGATTCCTTCAGACAGTACCGGGTTTAAAGATGACCTTTGATACAGCCCATCATTCTGGAAAAAATGCCGCTGTTGATTATTTAAGGCAATTGGTAGAACTTATTGATGTTCCGGGATTATTAGGTGAAGTCCATTTAAGTGATGCATCATCTAAGATACTTGCTGAAAGACATTTACCATTCGGAGAAGGCGATGTCGATTTCGTTACAATATTTAAATTACTTATCCGGCACGGATTTGCAGGGCATATGGTCATGGAGAATTATTCTAACCTTGGTGGTCACAGAGTAGAAGTTGAGGAGCTCATGGATGGAGTTAATATGCTCAATGGTTGGATAAGGCAGGCAGAAAAAGAGGATAATTCTGGGATAAACAGTATTTTCGCAAGTGTTGCATTGGTAGTAATGATTATTTTTGGATGGTTTTTAATGAGGCTAATTCTTAGAAAATATTGGAGCTCGTTATATAGAAAAACAATAAAAAATGAGAATATTGTGTCTTATCATTCAACAAGTTTAGGATGCGGACTTATTCTTGATGATGATTATATTGAAGAAGATATTTCTAAAAGAGTTATGTCTGAATATAGTGCTTTACCATCCATACATTCACTAACTTTTTATATAATTTCAAAGATATTTTTTATAAGCAGTAGAGAAATAGTTACTAGATCAATTAATCTTTTAGGCTCTCCGTACGATTATGTAAAATTTTCAGCTATTCTGATGTTAAAACTGATGAGCAAGCATGCCAAAAAAGCCATCCCTGTATTAGAAACTTTGTTAAGTGAAGAAAAATTTGCAGATATTTATTTTACCATTGAAACAAACCCAATGAGTGAAGATGGCTATTATTACTTTTCGGTTTCTCCTCTTAGAGTAGCGCTGAAGACAACAATAGAATCTATTACGCAAAGGATGTCTTCCAATAATACAAGTGACCACGCCTACAACGGCTATACTCAAAGTGAAGTAGAAAACCAAATGCAACAATATCAAGATAGAGGTACAGAGACTCATGCTGCAGCAGAGCTTGATATGCAGGTAATAGGCAAAGCAATCAATGAAGCCTTAGCTTTCTTGCAATCAGAAGGTAATCCTAATGCAACAAGAGGTCCTCCGGCAGTTCAAATTATTGAATCAGACACTATAACCTTTGGGGCTACTTATGACCACCAGAGCCACACGGTAACCATAGAGAGAACCCTGCTTACAGATGATTCTTATAGCCTTGTACAAGTATTTATACATGAATTGAATGCTGGTACTCATCAAGAGAATAATAAGTCAGAGGAGAAATATCTACTTGCCAAATTAAGGGAACAAAATCAAGCAAATATAAATTTTTCTCTTACCATACAACCTACAGTTAAAGACGGCCAAAAAAGCATATTTAGCAGGCGGCGTCAACAAAACATGGCTAAGGCTTTTGTTCAGAAAGATGGAGACTTCGTTTTAATTGATGACAATTTATTACCAGTTGCTACGGATGTGTGGACAGTTTTTATTGGCGCGCCTTTGCCAAATGCAATCATGAAAAGTCTGATTTCGTTGCAGCAGGCTGTTTTATATGCCATTGCAAGACTTAACCCGAAAACATATAAAACAGAACCTGATAAATTTCATATTTCTGTTTCGATTTTACAAAATATCGGTGAAGCTGACATTTTTGATGATGCCGACTTAACTTTGGATGATGCTGAGAGAAATGATCTAATCGAGCTTTATAAAAAATTACTTTCAGATGTCGGAACAATCACCTTAAGATTAGCGGGCATGTCTTTTGATCGCGAAGGCGGAGTTGTGGCTTTATTTGAAGACGATGGCAGAATAATGAGGATTAGACAAGAATTTTATCGTAGAGCTTTAAAGATAACCCCCAAAATTTCTAATAAAAAACCCAGAATTTTTCTCTTGGTGACTTTATTGCGAATAATGGAGGACATTGATGAAGCAGCTTTAGAAGAATTAAAAATATTGGTTGCCAAAATTCAAAAATCATTAGACCAGCAAGTATCATTTAATTGTACTTATATGAGGGTCGCACGTGAAACCCGCTGGATGCACCATAGTTATGACAGGTCAGAAAATCTACCTTTGGGAGTAGGCCAGGAATCTCAAAGCAACCAACTCTTCTTTGCCCTTGTCTTTGTTCTTCTCGGCCTGGCCTTGCTTGCTCAGCTTTTATCATCCACACCCACCACCCTC
>JAFGHG010000185.1 GCA_016939345.1 Candidatus Omnitrophota bacterium | reverse complement strand
TTTTACCTGGACCGGCTCCTGGATGTCTGTAAATCCTCCTTTGATATGCATACTGGGATTTCCATCGATATCTAGCTCTTCGCCGGCATAGCCTTTTAAGCCTTTTTTATCGTGAACATAAAACTCATCAAGTTTAAAATTAAAACTTCTTTTGCCCCGAGCCACATATAATCTGCCTTTTCTAAAAGCATCCAAAACACTCTGCTTATCTTTATTTTTAACCAATACTATTGTCTGCAGATCTCTTATGAGTTTTTTTAAGTCCTCTTTTTCAAATCCAAGTCCTGCGACAGCCCATGCAGGATTTTTGCGCTGGCCCTGGCAATATTCCTTTAAACTTTGATCCCAGATTCCTGACGGCTTACCAGCTGTTTCATAGCCCTCATAAAAAATTGCAAAGCCTGTATAATTTTTTAACTCAAGAAGAAGGTTGGTGTGACGGTAAGTTTTGAAATCTACATCTCCAGCAGAGTAAACATATTCTGCTTCAGGATGATCCCAGAAGGTGAGCCCACCCTTATCTGCAACATAATCGACAAATTGCTGATAAGGTAAATTACCAAGGTTACCATGATACTGGTCAAAAGCATATTCAGAAAAGGGAAAATTATTAAGAAAAAAGACAATTCCCGTAAACACTAAAATAATTCCAATCAAGCGCCACTTTGCTGATATCGGACCAAGGCTTTTTCTCTGGCTGTCTTTATAGTTGTATTTTCTTTTTCTTAAACAAAGCAAACCAAGAAAAATAACCAGTAAAGGCCAAAATTTATATATACTGAAACCTCTGGCTAGGGCCTTTTCGTTTCCGATGACCGGAAGATAATCATAATCTGATTCTTTTTCAAGGCCCATGGTTATTATATGCTTATGCCAGTCGTGCATGGTCAGGTTATTCTTAAAATAAGAACCCTGCCAGTAATAAAATGGCGCTGATTCTGTGGCCGGAATTATTACCATATCCGCATACTTCTTCCGCAGGTCTTTTATCTCCTTAAGGTATTTATTTACCCCATATTCTGCAAGAGAGTTATGCTCAACTTTTTTTCTAATAATTTTTCGCAGCGGCCATAAGCCATATTCCCAAAGCATGTGGTCACGGTCGGTAGGTATAACAATGCTTACCTGGTTTTCCCTGGCTATATTGATGATTTGCTCTAAGGAAAGGTTGCCTTCGCTGGCTTTGGTTGTAAAATCGAGAATGGCTTTAAGCTGGATAAAATTATCACTTGCCCTTGCAGAAGAAATAAAGGCAAACAAAATTAAACAAATAAATAGTGCTCTTTTTGTTTCCACAACTTAACTACTCCATAACAATCCCCGAAAAGAAAATAATACTCCTCAAGCACCAGCAGTCAAGCCAAAATTAAATGGACGAAAAGCAAATAAGGTCCTGGCTTATGTTTTCATGGTGAGTAATGCGCTTTAGTGTATTATTCTGGCCAAAAACAATGCAGACTGCATCTATCCTGGCTTGACCCTTATAATCAATATAGGCTAAATATGCCTTAGCACTTCTTACCAGCCGGCGCAGCTTATCACTGTTGATTGACTCCTCAGGACTTACAAATTCCTGACTGGTCCTGGTACGGACCTCGACTAATATCAAGTTTTTTTTCCTGTCTCTGGCAATAAGGTCTATCTCGGAATATCTGCTCCTAAAGTTTCTTTTGATTATCCGATAGCCTTTACTTTCAAGAAAAATTTCAGCAATATCTTCTCCGAGCCTGCCCAGTATAAGTCTTTCTTTTTTCATAAAACATCTTTTTTAACCCCGCGGCCTGTACTGCAAGGCCTCGGCTATATGATTAACATCTATATCCTTCAAATTATGCAAATCAGCAATGGTGCGGGCAACCTTGATCACCTTAAAATAACCCCGGGCTGAAAGGTTTAAGCTTAAGCCTGCCTGTAAAAGCAACTGCTTAGCTTCCTGAGAAAGATGGCAGTATTTTTTAATGTGAAGGTTTCTCATTTCAGAATTTGTACAGATATCCTCATACTTAAAACGCTCTGTCTGTATGTCTCTGGCTGCTGTAACCCTTCTCCTAATCTGCTGGGAAGTCTCTGAACGCGACTCGGGAATTCTTTCGCAGGACAAAGTCTTTAAATCAACTACCGGGACCTCTACATGGATATCGATACGGTCTAATATAGGCCCTGATATCCTTTTTCGGTACTTTTGCACTTCCCTTTCTGTACAAAGACAACTTTTCTTAGGATCAAGCATAAATCCGCACGGGCATGGATTTGCTGAAGCAATCAGCATAAAACAGGCTGGATAATCCACTCTTTCCCTGCTCCTTGAAATGGTAAGATGGCCGTCTTCCATTGGCTGGCGTAAAGACTCCATAACCGAACGGGGAAATTCATTGAATTCATCGAGAAACAACACCCCTCTATGAGCTAAAGTCACATCTCCCGCTCTTGGCCTGCTTCCGCCTCCAATCAACCCCACTCTTGAAGTGCTGTGATGCGGAGCCCTGAAAGGACGGGTTCTAATCAAGGAGCCTTCTGGAGGAATATAGCCTGATGCTGAATATATCTTAGTTACTTCTAAAGACTCTTCTTCGGTCAAATGCGGCAAGATCCCGCTAAGGGCTCTGGCCAGCATGGTTTTTCCTGCACCGGGTGAGCCAATCATAAGCAAGTTATGCCCTCCGCTGGCTGATATTTCCATTGCTCTTTTAGCCTGTTCCTGTCCGATAATCTGTGACATATCAAATTCAGCCTCATCAACCGGCTTAAAAGTTATTTTATCTCTATACCGTGCCGGCTTAACCTCTATCTGACCGGTTAAAAAATATACCAGCTGGTTTAAATTCTCCACTGGATAAACATTAACTCCTTTGACAATAGCTGCTTCATTGGCGCAGGGAGAGGGAAGAAAAATATTCTTTATGCCTTTTTCTCTGGCAAAAAGAGAAAAAAGCAATACTCCTTTGGTATGGCGCAGTGTCCCGTCTAAGGAAAGCTCGCCGAAAAATAAACTTCTCTTAGGCAAAGAACAGCCCATAATCGAAGAGATAATGCCTACAGCAATAGGAAGGTCATAAAAAGAGCCTTCTTTAGGGATATCAGCAGGTGCCAAATTGACAATTATTCTTTTTGCCGGAAAATCAATATTTGAATTCACGATTGCGGTTTTCACCCTCTGCTTGCTCTCATCAACAGCCTTACTGGGCAGGCCTACAATCTCAAATACCGGCAGGCCTTTGCTGGCCACATTGACCTCGACCTCGACCCCTATGGTATTTAAGCCAAGATTTGAAGCAGAAGATACTTTAATCAGCATGAATCTTTAATATAATATTTGCCGTTTTCTTTAAATAAAACCCCTTTGACCTGCATCAGAGAAATTGTTGTAGATATTTTTTCTACCGATAGATTAAGCACACGGGCTAAAATATCTATTTCCAAAGGCTCGTTAAGTAATTTATCCCTTATTTTTTTCTCTAATGCACTGTCTTGGGACAGGCTGAGACTCCTGTTAAAAAATATATTTTTCTTCACTCCGTAAAAATCCAATAAATCCTCTGGCCCTTTGACTATTTCTGCGCCTTCTTTTATCAATTGTATGGTCCCTTGAGAAACCGGACTGCTGATCGGTCCAGGAACTGCAAAGACCTTTCTTTTGTATTTTCTGGCAAGAGCAGCTGTAATAAGAGAACCGCTTTTTTCTCCGGCTTCGACAACCAGGGCAGCCTGGCAAAGACCGGCTACGATTCTATTACGCTGAGGATAAGTCCACAGTGTCGGTTGGGATTTACCCCCGTATTCAGAAATAATAAGGCCTTTCTCGTCGAGTATGCGTTTATAAAGATTTGTTTGATAATAAGGGTGTATCAGATCTATTCCGCAAGGCATAACTGCTATAGTCCGGCCCCCGGCATCCAAAGCCGCCCTGTGTGCTGCGGCATCTATTCCGTACATGAATCCTGAGATAATGGTCAAACCATTAACCGCTGCAGCTGAAACCAGTTTTTCAGCAACCTGCCGGCCGTAAGAAGTCATCCTTCGGGAGCCGACAACAGCCAGGCAGTTTTTAAAAGTCTTTTTATCCCAGGTGCCTTTATAAAAAATCTCTTTAGGCGCTGATTTAATCTCTTTAAGCAGCCTTGGATATCTGGGGTCACTTATCTTAAGTAAACCTCTCATTTTTTTAGGCTTTACTCGCTAAGACTTTCATAGCCGGCAAGAACAGCTTCATTCAGAGCATTTTTTGCCTGCTGAGTCAAAGCAAGCGCATTACTATACCACTTTCCGTCTTTGCCTTTTTCCCTAGGCGGACTTACGAACAAGCCGTCTTTGCCCTCGACTATGCGAAAACCCTTTATCAGGAACTCTTCGCCAATAACCACATCACAAACAGCTTTTGTAGGGCCTTCGCCGCTGAAACGAAAAAGCCTTGTCACTCTTAAATCTAAAGACATCTCTACCACCTCCTTTATATATAAGACGATGCAGACAGAGAAATTCTTTCAAAAATTTTAATTTTTTTTGGAAAAGTCTTGGAAAGGCTTTATTTGTGAGGAGTTTTAAACCTGTCCTTCAGGCGTCTAGAGATCTCATCATCGTCATCATGAGAGTGCCTGCGCCAGGAATCAAGGACCATTATAAGGGTGCGGCCGCCCTCGCTTTCAAATACCCAAGCCAGGCCAAGAATGAGAGTCAGCACTAAAAACTGCATGAAATATCTGGGGATAAAAAAAGAAAGGATAAAAGAAAGTATTGCGAATATAAGATAAAAAACCTTCTTTATCCTTCTTTTCTTGATCTTTTCTTTGTCTTTCACCATGCCTTTAGCCTTTTTTATTAAATAATCCGGCACCTGGGTATCTTCTTCTTTAGGCTTTTTTTGGGCTTCAAATAATAAATTCAACTGGCTTAGGCAAAAACCGCAGCCGCAAATGTGCTTTTCTGCCCTCTCAATATCTGCTTCAGCTAAATCATTGTGCAAAAACCCAAGCAGGATATCATCGCTTAGGCAGAAGGGGGTTTTATCGCTACTGCCCAGGTTCTGTTTCAAGTACTGCTTTATAAGATCTTCTGTATTGTTCATTTTTGTCTTTCCTTATATATAAGACGAAACAAAAGGTCATTTTCTTTCATAATTTTTTATTCCCTGCCTTGTAAGTTCTTGTTTAAGCTCCAGCTTGGCTCTGGAAATGATAGTCGATACTGTATTTATAGATATACTCATCATTTCAGCTATCTCCTGATGAGTCCTGTTATTTAAAAGGTTTAAAGCTAACACCATTCTTTTTCTCGGCGATAAGGTAGCCAGGGCAGATTTTACCACAGCCATTAATTCCTTATATGATGAATCCTGCCGGCAATCACTGGCAGCTGGTATCATCTCATCAGGAACAAGCCTCTGGCCCTGGCGGATTTTAACCCGGATAAAATCAACTGTCTTGTTAAAAGAAATAACTGCCATCCAGCTGGTAATAGCTTTTTCTTCCTTTAACTGCAGGAGCCTTTTATTCTCTAAAACCGATAAAAATACTTCCTGAAAAATAGAATCGATGTCATCCTGGCTCAGCTCAAAGCTACTAGCAGCTGCTCTCTTTCTTATAGACCAATAGATAAGCTTTGAATATTTATCAACGAATATATCCCAGGCTTTCTTATCCCTTTTCAAACAACGGCTTATTAGTTTTACCTCATTCATGTATATGCTCTATTTTTTCTAATGACCCATTTTTGTTTGAATCAGTTTTGGGTTACTTGCACGCCGGGGGTGCAAGTATGGTATCTATTTCTTCTCGTCAAAGTAGTCAAGGTCGGTTATCGGCAAAATTACTGATGTTGCGATGTTGGTTAAATGAGAGGCTATACGCTTAAAGTACCTAGCTAAAAGAGCGAAGCTAACAGCCTCATCAACCGAAAGACTGCTTTGAGCTACTTTGAAAGGTATGGCATTGCAGCGGTTTGAGATTTCTCTTTTTAAAGCCCAGGTCTTGGCTGCTTCTTCTTCGTCTGACTCCATAAAAGCCTTTATGGTATCTGTAAAAAGTTCGGATATCTCCTGCTCGATATTATTGAAGAACTGGTTATACTTGGCTTTATCAAAAGGTGTTTTGGTCAATTTGCTTATCTCAAAAATATTTTTAGCATAATCGCCTAGGCGCTCGGCATCTTTGACTACGCTCATTAAAAGCAGACAGGTGGCAACATCTACCGAGGGCTGGATGCTAAGGTGTCCCACGATTCTTTTTCTGATATCGCGCTGAAGGGAATTCACCTTTCTGTCGATAGAATATATCTTATCCCGCAGGCCTTCTTCCTCGACATTATCAATCAACTTAGCGCAGACAGTATTAAACATTATCTGACAATCATCAAGCATATTCTTGAATTCTTCCAGTACCTGATTTAAAAAATCTTTTCCTTTCCAGAATTGCA
This sequence comes from Candidatus Omnitrophota bacterium, assembly GCA_016939345.1. Lineage (GTDB taxonomy): Bacteria > Omnitrophota > Gorgyraeia > Duberdicusellales > 4484-171 > JAFGHG01. The sequence continues at coordinate 6,985 of JAFGHG010000185.1, read as the reverse complement.
ACAAGTTCTTAAACATAATCGCCTCCTCAATGATCCGCCGAAGGCGGAGAATTCAGCCCCGTAGAACTAGCCACATGCGAGTTATTTACGGGGCAAATTAATTTATCTATTTTACTCTATTTCATCCACTTGGATATAGCAATCAATATACCGGGAATAATAAAAAATAAAGTAAAAACATAGATTATAACATAACGCCTTTTTCTAAAAGCTAGATTACCAAGGCCCCTGGCTAACGATGTAGGTATTTTCCTTAAGGTTTTTATCGGATAGACGAAACACACACCTATTGTATTGAAAAGAAAGTGGACAAAAGCTACGGTTATAGCTGAGATGTTCCCGGTGGCAAAAGAAGCAAGTATTGCTGTTGTAGTAGTTCCGATATTCGCTCCCATTATCAAAGGGAACATGGTTTCAACAGTCAATATCCCCGAAGCGACCAACGGTATCATCAAAGCAATGGTTATAGAGCTGCTTTGGACTATGGCAGTAAAGAAAAGGGAGACAAAAATTGCAACCACGCCATGCTTTCCTAAAACGTTGTTCAAGACTATTTCAGCCCGCTTAGCCACAACCGACCGCATAAGTTTGACTATAAAATAGAGAGAAAGGAATAAAAATAAAAAGGAGATTATCAAAATGATTATGTAATGCGTATTCGAATAAAGGGATAATTTTTTTATTATTTCATCGATAAAATGTATAGCCGGTTTTGTAGCTATCTTGATTGGACTGGTAAAGGTTATTCCTCCGACATTAGAAAAAACTTTAGTCATTAAAGTTGCAGAACGGCTCAAGACCCCAAAAAGGCACTCAAGAGGAAATATAATTATTACACACATCAAATTAAAAAAATCATGCACAGTTCCGCCTGTGATTGCTCTTTTGAACTCTTCACGACGCCCGATATGGCCTAGAGAAACAAGGGTATTGGTTACGGTTGTCCCGATGTTAGCTCCCATTATTATAGGGATTGCGTTATTTATGGTCATTGCGCCTGAACCTACAATTCCTATGACTACGGAGGTTGTAGTCGATGAACTCTGGACCAGGCTGGTGGCAAGTATGCCTATAAAAAGGCCGATGAAAGGGTTAGAGGTAGTCTGGATAAGATTCTCGGCAAAATTCTTGCCAAAACCTTTAAAGGCTTCTCCCATCAGTCCTATGCTTACTAAAAAAAGGTAAACAAAGAATAAAACTGATAAAAGCTTGCTTATGGTTTCATACTTATCTTTGGCCATAATATTTAAAGCAAAGTGTCGGGATACAAAGGGGTATTTCTAAAAATCCAAAAACTAAAAATTGTCGCCACTAAAAGCCAGACTATTGCCGGCCTTATTGAAGAAAGGTAAAAACCTTGTTTTTTTGCTGCAGAATGCATGTATTTTATATAGACGGTTACAAAAAAGGGGAGTAAAGATATAAGCAGGGGGTTAAACCGCACGGCTTGTATAATATCTCCTTTTAATAAGGCATGCAAGGACCGGAACCCCCCGCATCCCGGACAGTTGTAGCCGGTAAGTTCATGAAAAAGGCAGGGTGGAACAAACCTGGTCTGGGCCGGCTCGCTGGAATATATAAAAAAAAGCGCAGAAACGATAGCAAAGGTAACTGCCAAAGGCCAAAAATAATTTTTTAATATAAGCATCACATTCCTGATGATCCGGCTACTGCGGCAAGGATTGTAAATATAAGGTAAACCGCGTTTGCTGTCAGCCCGCATCCAAAAGCTATCCAGCACCACATTTTGGCCTTTTTGGAGGAATCTAATGCTCCGTAAACGTCACCAGCTTGAACTTTAGAATTAACCTGAGCTGCATAGACTATGGCCGGAATACCTAAAGGGATACAGCAGCAAAGAGTAACAAGGATCGACTGGACAAGATAATTACTGATCTTTACTTCTTTGGGTTCGCCAGATTGGGAATAATTCTCCAGGTTTTCTCCGCACTTTTTGCACTTTAAGACCAGGTCTTCTTGTTCGCTTCCGCACTTAGGACAAAACACAGGCGCACCTCCTCTCAACTCTTAATTGCCATATTTATAATGGCCACGATAAAAGCAATTAGATTGACTAAGCCGCATAAGCCGCCCAGCAATATACCTACAAGCGAATGAACTTTTCCTTTGACCTCGGGATTCTGCTTATATACTGCAAAACCTTTGAGCCCGAAAAAAAAAGCCGGAATGCCTAAGATAAGGCCTAAACAGGGTATAACCGAAAATATTGCCAGATAATAGGCAGTGAGGCCGTAAGAGTTTTTATAAGGAATAAGGTTACCAAAGGCTGGTTCTACCTGTGCCTTTACTTGGGGCTCTTCAGGCTTTAATCTGTTACTGCATTGAGAACAGTTTAAGTTTTCATCGGAATTTTCCTTACCGCACTTGGAACAGAACATAGGCAGACTATTCGAATATTAATCCTTTATTTTAATATTTTTTTTAACCCTAGTTATCTCTTCAGGCACAAGGGTTATATCAACTCTTCTGTTTTTCTGACGGCCCAGCCTGGTATTGTTAGAAGCAATAGGCCTCTGTTCTCCGTAACCTCCGAAAGAAATCCGGCTGGGGTCAAAACTGCATTCATTAATAAAAAAATGAAGTACCGACAAAGCCCGGGCTGAAGAAAGCTCCCAGTTTGATTTCCAGTGGGAATGTCTTATGGGCTCGCTGTCAGTATGGCCTTCGATTATCAGACTGTAACCGCCGGCTTTACTCTTAAACACCCTGGCTAACTTCTCCATCAGGGGCTTACTTGAATCTTTAAGCTCATTGCTTCCTGAATCAAACAAATCATCTGTAAGGACGCTGACAGTTACTTTTTCATTTTCAATATCAACTGTTGTCTTTAATTTCGAAGCTTCCTTTGAAAAAGCACTGTCTAAATACTCCTTTAGATCTTTCAGCGCTCCGGCATTCCTGGGACTTGCTGTTATCATCTCTTTTTTATCGGCGATAAACTTACTTCTCTGGCTCTTTAACTCGTTATTTAGCTGCCGGTTGTAGTTTTTTACTTCCTGAAGCTGAAGCCGCAGGTCATTTATTTGCTTGTCTCTCTCAGAAATCAATGTGTCTTTTTCATTGCCGGCGGAAGCTAAATCCTTGTTCCTGCTTAAATACTTATCTTTTTCACTGGATAATTGTTCTTGCAACCTGGCAATCAGCTTCTCCTTATCCTCTAATCTAGAGTTAAATTCTTTTACGATATTTTTTTCCTGGTCTGAAAGTCTGTTTTTTAAATCAGAAATGGCCTCATCCTTAGCCTTTAATTTTGCCGCGCTATCGCTTGTAAGATCCTTTTCCTGAGCCGATATCATATCTTTCAGCTCAGCGATTATCTTGTCTTTAGCGTTTAATCTTTGCGTGGTTTCGCTTAAAAGTTCTTTCTCCCGGGCTGATATCTTTTCCTTCAGCTCAGCTATCATCTTGTCTTTATCACTTAACTGATTAGCGTTTTCGCTTACAAGTTTTTTCTGCTGGCTGGAAAGCTCTTTAAGCTGTTTATTCTCTTGAAGGGTTTTGGCGTTCTCATCTTTTAAACTGGCTATCTGCTTATCCAGGTTTTTTAATTTTTCAGATAAATCAGAATGAATGTCGAGCTTAGAATCAATTTGTGTCTGCAACAAGGCTATGCTTTTATCCCTGTTTTCTAATTCTGCTTTTAATTCTTTGATGGTGCCAAGATGCTTGACAATATCCTTATCAAGCAGGGATTGGTTCTCTTTAAGCGATTTTATCTCATTTCGGCTTGCTTCAAGCAATTCATCTTTATGGCTCAGCAAGCTGCTTAAAGATGTTTGTTTAGTGTTTAAATCCTTATCCTTAGAAGCCAATTCTTTATCTTTATTCTTTATGTCAGACTCTAAGGCGCTTATAGCATCTGATTGCTTAGCCACCAAAATATTAAGTTCCGTGAGTTTATTGCGCAAAGAAGTCAACTCATTGTCTTTATCTGCCAGAAGCTGGTCTTTTTTGGCTATCGAATCTGAGGTTGTTTTGTCTTTAGAATCCAGGACATCTTTTAATGAGGCTATCTCTTTATCCTTAAGCTTTACAGCAGACTCTAACTCTTCGATAGCTGTCATCTTTTTGGCTACCAGTTTGTTAAGCTCTTCCAGCGTAGCTCTTAAGTTTTTAAGCTCCATTATCTTATATTCAAGAAGCTCGTCTTTCTTCTCAACTGATGTTTCGGCGTTCTTTAACTGAGAATTGATATCTTTCTTTACTTGAGCAAGCTCCTTGTCTTTTTCTTTGACTGCCTGCTCTAAGGATTTTATAGAAAGCTTTTGCTCGTCAATAAGCTTAAGGTTATCCTGGGTTTTTTTTGCCATCTCCTGGATGTCTATTTCTTTTGCCCGCAACAAATCGTTTTTTTTGGCTAAAAGAGACTGGTTTTCACTGGTCAATGATTTATTTTCTGCTTCCTTATCCTTTATTTCCTGCTTATACTTTTCGATTATTTCCTTATATTCATCTATCTGAGTCTGAAGTTCATCGCGCTTGATCTTAGAAAATTGCAAAGCCTCCTCTCTCTCTTTTATAAGCCTGTCTTTTGCGGTTTCGCTCTTAGATTCGGACCTTTCGAAATAAGCTAATTTATTTGCTGCCTCAGCCAGCTCTTTTTCTTTTGCTTTTAAATCGGCTTTCAATTTATCGATTGTTATCTTGCTTTCGACTAAAAGGTCGTTGATTTGTTCCTGCCTGCTGGCAAGCGCTTGCCCCTGAGCCTGAGTTTCTGCTTCTTCGCTTTTAATTCCTGCGGCTGTTTCTTTTGCCTGTAATTTCTTTTCCATGGTGTTTATCTGCTCTTGCTTGCTTTCTAGATTGCTTTCGAGTTTAGCTATCTTCTCTTCCAGGGTTATTATCTGGTTAGTCTTTTTAGCCAGAAGGTCGACTTTTTCTTCAGCCCTCTCATCCAGACGCTTATCATAAACTTGTGATTTATCTTGAAGTTTCTGATGTTCTCTTTCTTTTACCGCCAGCTCGGTCTGAAGCTCTCTGATTGTTGCCAGATACTGGGCTGCTTTTTTGCGGTAATTTTCATTATCTTTATTCAAGGCTATTATCTGGGCATCTTTATAATTTTCTGAGCCTGGGGGCATGTTTGAAGCTAACTGTCTGTTTTTACTTTCTAATTCGTCAAGAAGCCCCCTTGTCTTTTCCTCGCTGACCTTTAAAGAAGACTTTAGGTTATCTATCTGGTCCCGGTAGCCGCTTAATTCACCCTTAGCTTCATCAAAGGTATCTTTGTTTTTAAAAAGCCTTCCTTCCATATCTTCTATATAGTTATCTTTTTCGCTCAGCTTATTGGAAAAATCTATGTTCTCTGAATTGACTGTCTCCATTTTTTTAAGCAGATGTTCTATGCCATCAATGAGCTTGTTAGTCCTTTTCTCAAACATCAATATTTCATACTCAAGGGGCGTTATATTTTCGTCTTTGTTTTTAAAAATATCAGTATCTTCCTGGGAGCTAATGTTTTGGGATTGAGAGCTAAAAGATATGAATAAAAATAAACTCCCTGTAACAAATAAAACTGAAATAAATTTTAAAAAATATTTTTTTGTCTTCATGGTCTTTTCCCCTGATAATTATTTAGCATAGCCTGCCGGAATTATATAAAGAGGATCTAGTCCGGCTCCTAAACCTAGAATCTCTCTTACTTTTCCATCATCATATGAGCCTATGGGCACAGAACCAAGGCCCAGGGCTACAGCCTGCAAATGGATATTTTCAGCAATATGGCCGGTTTCAATGTCAGTATAGCGGACACCCCGCTGGCCGTACCTGGATGTGACTTTAGAATAATCGCCGCAGATTATAATAACAAATGGCGCCTGGGAAATAGAACCCTGGCCGCCGCAAACTGAAGTTAAATCCCTGCGCAGGTCTTCATCTTTGACCATATCTAAACTGTGCTCAAAAGGATTGTAATGAAATAAACCCTTCTTGTATAGAGCATATATCTGAATAGGGTAAATTGCTCCGGCAGAAGGCGCTGTGCGGTATTGCCTTTCTCCTGATTCAGCTGTTATGCCTCCAGCAGCCCAAAGGAGCTGTCCTATCTGTTCCAGGCTTAATTGGTCTTGTTTATAGCTTCTTATGGAGCGCCTGTTTAAAATGGCTTCTTCCAGCGAAATCTTTCCTTTTAGAATAGGCTTGGGGAGCTTTATCTGGTCGGTTTTATTCATCTTTTCCTGTTCTGGACTTGCTACCTGAGCATAGCACAAAGCCAAAATTATGACAAGAAAAAATATTGAAACTGCTCTTATCATTTATCCCTTTGCTGTTATTTGGTAGCTTCCTGCATAATATCAGACATGCGCTTGATAAAGTCTGCTGGCGAGCTTAGATTTCCCTCTATAAGCAAAGAACCTTCGTATAGCTGCAGTATGCAGGTTTTAAGCAGAGGCGAATTAGAGTCCTGCATATATATTTTAGAGAGGTTTCTGATTAAAGGGTGTTCGGTGTTTATCTCCATTATTTTCTTGGAGGCTGTAAAGTTTTTATCCATTGCCTTCATTATCTTTTCCATTTGGGCGTCAGGCGAATCTTTGGTAGCGACAAGGGTAGCTGCTGAGCTGACCAGCCTCTTGGAAACAATAACATCTGCCACTTTTTCCTTTAAAGCCTCCTTAAACAGAGAAATAAGACCCTGGGAAAGGGCATCTTTAGGTTTTTCTATTTTTTCTTCAGGCTTTAAATCAATATCGGCATTATCAGCTGATTTGATTGTTTTTCCTTTGTATTCTCCTATTGAAGGAAAGGTGAAGATATCGACCGGATCGATCAAAAGCAGGACCTCTATACCGTTTTTAGAAAAATATTCAAGGTTGGGGTTATTAAGGAGGGTCTGACGGCTTTCTCCGGAAAGATAATATATATCTTTTTGTTCCTGCTTCATCCGGGCTATATAATCCTCCAGGCTTGTCAACTCTCCTTTTTCCTGCAGGGAAGACTCATAGCGCAGCAAAGAGACTATTTT
>JAFGHG010000184.1 GCA_016939345.1 Candidatus Omnitrophota bacterium | reverse complement strand
GTCAAAAGCATGGGTTATCTTCAAATTGAACTTAGAGAAACCATCAAAGCCCAGCATGGCTGAACCAAGCTTGCCCACACCGACTAAAGCAATCTGCCAGTCTTTATCAACACCTAAAATATTCTGTATCTCATCAATCAGCCGCTGGATATCATAGCCCACGCCGGGCTTTCCAAAACCCCCGAAATAAGAAAGGTCCTTTCGAAACTGTTCGGGGCTGACCTTTAAAAAACCTGTAATTTTATCTGAAGAAACAATCTCCATTCCTTCATCCTTTATGCGCCTTAGGCCGTTCAAATAGATACTTAAGCGTTTTATTGTTTCCTGAGAAAAGTTATTTTTTTTGGCTAAAAACCTGTTTTTCATGAACAACACCCAGATCTGTTGGGGCTCGGCCAAGAGAACGCAGAAGGCTTAAGGTATCCTCTATCTGAACCTGTATTAATTCATCCTGGTAAGCCCTATCAGGATAAATAGCATATTGCTGCCGGTATTTCAGAGGCGTAACATTAAGCATTACTGAATTTGCTCCTGCCATAAGGCCCTGCCTTCTCGCATCTTTACTTAAAGTCTCAAATGCGGTTGTAATCAGTATTTTTGCTTCTGTAGGATCTATTAAACGGGCTATACTTAATACCTTAAGCATCAAATCCTTATCAATCGGCTCCTTTGCGCCTAAAGGCGTACCTGGCACAGGTAAAAAGGGGCCAAAACTATACATCTCAGCTTTAAGCTCTTTTGTTAAAAATAGATCATTAATAATATCTTCTCTGGTTTGTCCGGGAAGCCCGATCAAGCCGCCGGTTAATATCAGATAGCCAAGCTCATAAGCCTTTTTCAGATGAAGCAACCTCGTGGACAATTGTTGGCCGGGATGTAAATTTTCATAAATCTGCTGGTTTGAGGTTTCAAATCTCATCAATAAACCCCTTGCCCCGGCTTCATAAAGTTTTTCCAGGCCTTCTAGACCAACCTCGCCAAAACTTATAAATATCAGGGCCGGATATTTATCTTTTATGGTTCTGATCATATAACAAAGATCTTCTATGCCATAGCCGGGATCTTCGCCGCTTTGTAAGACCAAGGCTTTAAAACCGTATTTTTCTATTGATAGGCCTGCTGCCTCTACAACCTCCTGGATGCTCATTCGATAACGGTCTATGTTTCTGTTTAGTTTGGATATCCCGCAGTATCGGCAGTTTAAAGAGCAATGATTGGATATTTCCAGTATGCCGTGGACACAACAGGAGTTCTTCAAATATTTTTGGCGCAAAAAATTTGCAGCTTTATATAAATATTGGTCCTGCTCTCTATTTGCAGAATTAAATAGATATAACGCCTCCGATGCGCTCGGTGCCGTGCCTTCCATGGCCCGATCCAATATCCGACTGAATCTAGAGTCAAATTTTTTGGCTTCTAAATCCAGCTTTGAAAGCTTTAGGTCAACTTCCTGAAGCTCAAAAAAAGTCTCTTTCCATACTGAAAGAATTTCTTGGGCTTCTTTTTCAGGAATTTTGTTAATTACATAACCTCCCTGCGCGTAAATATAATCTCCAGCTCTAAGGCCGTATATTTCATTCAAAGCGTTTCTCTCCTGGCCGAAATAATCTACAGTGACCTTTCTTCCTTCAATTTCCTTGACTCTGCCTGGTATCGCGTAACACATAATTAAACCGGGGTTTATAACTTCCAGATAATAAGTGATTTATTCGCAATCAAAGGAAAGCAGCCTCAACTCTCGATTAGGACTTTTTGCTATATCAATTTCAGCGCCTTGTGCTAAGGTTCCCTGACTTTTTTCTTTAAAGTAGAATCTGACTATTTCTTCGTTTATTTCGCTAAAATCACCGAGCTTTAAATAAACCTTTGTAATTTTCTTAGCTTGGTTGTCCTTGGCTGACTTTAATAAATCTGAAAAAAGATCTTTAACTAAATGCATCTCATGCATAATGGCCTCCTTGTTTATTAATAATAGCAATTATCTTATCTGCAGAGTCTTTTACTTCTGCGCTTAAGCCCTGACCTAAGACTACATTTTTTACCTGTACGGCTATAAATTCCAGGCTGGCTTTAGTATCAGCAATTAAGATACCGCCTATGACGCTAAGCGGGATGCTGTGAGTACTTAAGCTTGTCTGGGGCACATCATCTTGCCGGATTATTCTTATCTCTCCAGGTTCGCCGGCAAAATCAGCTGCATCTATGATGACTATTGATTTCGGCCTAAAAGCCACCACCTGGTCAATGATTCTTTCCGGATTCTGGGCTGCATCTATAACTAAAATATCTTTTAAAGGTAAAATACGTTCTGCAATGTAAGGGCCTAAGCCATCATCGCTGCGCAGAGAATTTCCAATCGTAATGATTACTGAGGGCCTGGAATTAAAAGATAAAACGCGCTGGAGGCTAGCGTTTATACTTGACATTTAAAAAGTGGGCAGAACAGGAGATGCAAGGATCGTAAGCTCTAACAAGCATCTCCATCAAAAGCGTAATTTCTTCCTCGGTTTTGTCTAAAACCTCAGGAACAAGTTTTCTCATGTCATGCTCGATGTTGTTTAGATTTTGCCCGGTAGGAATTACGCAGTTAGCATTAACTATCTTACCTTTATCATCTACTTCATAATTGTGGAAAAGGATCCCCCTAGGGACTTCGACCGCGCCTACCCCCTTACCGGCCTTGACCGGAATTGTGCCCTTTTCATTAAGCCCGACAACTATCTGTTCATCGTAATTTATACCCTTTTCCTTAAAACTTTCCAGGATAACTATAGAATCCTCCAAAGAATGAACACACTCTACCAGTTGTGCCACTGTATTAAGAAACGAATTTGAACATATTGGCTTTAAACCAACTGCCTCGGCTACTTTCTTGGCTTTAGGGTGCAGCTTGTCATAATTCAAATTTACTCTAGCCAAAGCACCTACCATATAAGACATACGGCTGGCTTTAGCGTGTTTGGCTGTTGAATGCGGCACAACAAACTCATTGGTAATCTTTCTGTATTCTTTTTTATTGATTCTAAGGCCATCGGTCGAGCCTACATCACCGTGCAGCATTGGGTATTCGCCGCTATCATTGACTAAAGCGACATATTCAGTTTCACGCTGGAACTCGGGGAATTTCAGGGTAGCAGCTAAAGAAACTGTTTCTTCCATATCTGTCCTCATCTTTCCAAGAATATCAAGCATGGAATCTAAATCTTTATCTCTTGGAAGTTTGGTAAAGCCTCCGACAATAGAAGATATAGGATGAATATGCCTGCCTACAAGTATATCACAAGCATCATTACAGAATTTCTTCATCCGAAGAGCCCTGCGCACAACCTGATTGTGAGTGTTAATAAGCGGAACAAAGCTTTTTACTCCTAAAAGATCCGGAGCCACAAGGAGATATATATGAAGCAGGTGGCTGTCTAAGTTTTCTAAATGAAGCAGGAGCCTTCTCAGCTCTATGGTCTGCCTTGAAGGAGTAAAACCTATAGCATCTTCAGCTGCCTGGATAGAAGCAAGGGTATGCCCGCAGGCACAGATTCCGCAAATCCTTGAAGTTATATGCTGAGCCTCAAAAATAGAACGGCCCAAAAGCATACCTTCAAAAAAACGCGGCGGCTCAATAATTTCAAGCCGGCACTCCTCTAAACGGCCTTCCTTGACATTGACAACTATATTGCCATGGCCCTCTACCCGGGTTAGATATTCAACATTTACTTTTACGTTCTTAGGCATGCCTTATTTTTCCTCTGGTGCCTGTTCACCGGCCTTGTTATACATATTGATTTTATTTTTAATCCAGTCCAAAGGGATTTTATATTTATCTAAAACATCCATCTGAGCATTCTTGGCCGGATTGGTAACCATACCACGGCAGCCGTAGCAAATGTTTCCGTTATTTATACACCAAGAATTGCATCCGGCCCTGGTTATGGGGCCAAGACAAGTTATGCCTTTATCATACATGCACTCATTTTCGTTGAGCTTACACTCAACGCAAACAGAATAATCAGGAACTTTGTACGGCAAACCCCTTAAAGCACTCTTCAGGACCTCAATAAACTCAGGCTGATAAATAGGGCAGCCATGCACAAAATAATCTACTTTTACCACTTGATGTACTGCTTTAGTAGCAATGGTATCGAAATAATTTGCATCCTTATTGTAAACATACTTTTTAATTTTTTCTAAGGGGAAATTGTTCTTCATCCCGTTAACTCCGCCGATGGTCGCGCAAGAACCATAAGCTATGAGCACCTTGGCGGTATTTCTAATTTTTTTTATCCTTTCTATGTCATGGTTGGTTGTTATGCTTCCTTCTACAATTGCTATATCATATTTTTCATTGCTTTTTTCAGACATGACTTCACGAAACTCAACCACGTCAATCAATTTTAAAACATCAAGCAAAGCCTCGCCAAAATTAGCAACCTGCAATTGACAGCCCTCGCAACAGGCAAAATCGAAAAAAGCTACTCTTGGTTTACTCATTATAAAGCCTCAATATTGTCTTTAATTTCTTCATATGTAAAAACCGGTCCATCCTGGCAGCAGTAATAATTCCCTATCTGACAATGGCCGCATTTTCCGACACCGCATTTCATGTGTCTCTCAAGCGAAACTAATATCTGTCTTGCCGGTATATCTTTATTTAACAGCTCTTTGATAACAAATTTATACATTACAGGCGGACCGACCACAACTCCGAATGTCTTCTCAGCATCAAGGTTTACACCGGGAATAAGTGATGTGATCAGGCCAACATTTCCCTTCCAGTCAGGATCAGACTTATCTACTGTACAATTAAAATTCACATCGAGCCTTTGACCCCACTGTTCTACTTCATCGCCAAAAAGCATATCAGAAGGAGTTTTGCACCCAAGAAGTATGTTGACCCTTCCAAAATCTCTTCTGTTATCTATAACAAAATTTATCAACGAACGAAGAGGCACTATCCCCAGGCCACCAGCTACGAATAAAAGATCATTACCTTCAAGTATCCGTATTGGAAAACCACGGCCGAAAGGCCCCCTTATGTCTATCTTATCGCCTGCATTTAATCTGTGCATTACACCTGTAAGTTTACCGGCGTTTCTTACTACCAGATCAAATGAAGATCTTTTAGTAGGAGACGATGATACAGATATAGGTGCATCTCCTGCGCCAGGTATAGAAACCATTACAAACTGCCCTGGTTCATGATCAAGGCTGGCTCCGCTGTCTAGCTCTATCTCGAAAAACTTCTCTAAAGCTGTCATCGGTTTAGCTTTGATAATGGTGGCCGGTTTTACGATATATTCTGATTCTTTTAAATCAACTCTTTTCATCTGTTTTCCTTAGCTAAGGCATTAATGGTTTCCTTAAGATTGATTTTTGCCATGCAAGTCCTGCTGCACCTTCCGCAGCCTGTGCAAAAATGCCTGGCATAACGCTCTACTGGATAGCTAAACTTCCTCATATAACGGTGCCTTTGTCTCTGGCCTCGCTCCTCGCGAAAACTTTCGCCACCAGCTACCTTGGCAAAATCTTCATTCTGACAGGAATCCCACTGGCGGATTCTGTATCCGGTATCTAGATCGAGATTGATCTCGTCGATGATATCAAAGCAATAACATGTAGGGCATACATTGGTGCAATTACCGCAGGAAAGGCATCTTTTTTCTAAGTCTTCCCAGACCTTGGAACCAGCTGACTTGTCAAACATAGGTTTCAGGTCTTTATAATGGACATCGACTTCGTCCTTAAATATTTTTTTCTTTGCAGCAATAACACCTTCCCTTTCCTTAAGATGATTTGATGTCGCTTCTTTAAACAAACCAGTTAATTCTATGATCCCTTCTCCCTCTAAGGTGTTTACATGGACTATAAACGACTCTTTTAACTCAGTAAAAAACAAATCATATCCGCCGTTAGGATGGTGGCTATCCATAACCTTGCAACTGGCATACTCATCGCAGTAATCGTTGCATTCAAGACCAATAATCAGTATCCTATTTTTTCTTGCGATATAATTAATGTCTTTGGGAGTGTCAGAAAAGACAATGTTCAAGCACTGTATTCCGGCTAAATCACAAGTATGGACGCCAAAAATAACAAGTTCCTCGAATTCTAAAACAGTCTGAAAAGTTTTTTTACTCTTGTTGTATTGGGCTAGAGTTTCTCTCTGGGGCATAAAATATTTTTTAGGCGGCAAAATGGTAGGGATATATTTCATGGCTATTTGATCTGAGCTGTCGACTTGAGTGAAAGCATAACTCTTATTGCCCCTGGAAACCGGTGCCACAACCTTATGTTTTTTGCTTAGTCTTTTAATAAACTGGGGGAAATCCTTTTTCTCAAGGATCTTGAATTGTTTCATAATTTCTTTCGTTATTTCTGCCTATACTTTGTGAATAAAATCACAATCAAAAGATAATCAATATATCACTCGAGTTTGACCTTGTCAAATTTTTTTTTAAAAACTAAATAAGGCATTTTTAGGATTTTTTGGCATAATTCATAGGCCTCTTCAGGTTTGGTCTGGTCAAGGCAGACATAATTCTTCTGGCAGTGATGGGCAAGACAGGGTTCACAGCCTGGGTGTTTATGAAGAAAAAAGGAATTATCTCCCAGAGGCCGCCAGCGCCGGGGAGAAAGGCCGGGATTGTTTCTGCCAAAAATTGCTATAACCGGTTTTTTAAGGCTGGCTGCAATATGCACCGGGCCTGAGTCATTGGAAATAAATAAATCTGCTCTCTCTAGCAATGCCCCTAATTCGCTGATGCTTAATTTGGCTCTTAAATCTATTATCCCGGGATATCCGGCCAGCTCATCGGCTAAAATCGCTTCTTTTTCAGAAGCGACAAGTATAAATCTTGCCTTAAATTCTTTTGAGATCAGGTCAATCAATTTAATGAAATTTTTTATTGGCCAGCGCTTGGAAGAACACGAAGCGCATGGATGGACAGCAATGATCTTTTCTGCATCTTCGATGGCATAATCTCCTAATAAATTGTTTATTTTTTTTCTTGCTTTTTCATTAACTGGAAAATACGCGGTTTCATCTACTATCTTGATCCCAAGAAAACGCAGGATATCCAGGGTATAATCAAGCTCGTGTTTTCGGCCTTCCTGTTTCTTGTGGACTATCCTTTTTGTCAAAAGAAAACCCAGGTTTCTGTCATAGCCGATCCTTTCTGGGATCCGGGCAAGATAAGTCAAAAGATGAGCTCTGTTGGTAGGATGAAGTATCAATGCTAAATCAAACTTTTTGCTCTTTAAGTATTTTGCGAATCGCAGGGTTTGATAAAAATTTTTATCTTTTCCGTACTTATCATAAACTATCACTTCATCCAGGTAAGGATTACCCTCTAAAACATCTTTAGTATAGGGCCTGCACATGAAAGCTACGTAGGCCTCAGGAAAAGCCATCTTAAGATTTTTTATAACCGGTGTCGAAAGAATAACATCTCCAAGCCGGTCAGTCCTTATTATCAATATCCTTTGAGGCTTCTTCATTGTCTTTTTTTTTATTAATTATATCTTCAAATGCTTTTAATATCCTTTCCGGAGGTATTTCCATGCATTGATTATCTATCCTGCAGGCTGCGCTTTCACAGGGAACACATTCGAGGTCATCCCTTTTTAATATTACTGAATGTTTGGAACGCGGATAAGAACGTTCATAACTTGTCGGCCCAAAAAGAGCAATCACAGGAACATTAAGATAACTTGCAAGATGAGTAATACTGGAATCAACTCCTATAACCACCAAAGCATGATTTTTTAAAAGATAAAAGACATCAGACATCGATGTCTTGCCTACGAGATTTATCACGTTGGCTTGAGTTGCGGTATCGCCATAAAAATCGTTTTCTGATTCTTTTCCCAGTATGACCACTTTATGGACCAGCATTATCTTTTCAATTATTTTTGTTAAAAGATGCTGGGGATATTGTTTAATCCTAGACAGGGATGTGCAGGCAATAAAAACCGACTTTCCAAGGTTTAAGTTTTCCCACTTAAGCTCATCATCTTTGCTAAGAATAAAATCGCTTCTTCGGTCTGACTGGCTGGGTGCAATTTTTTCAATGACTTTTAAATACTTATCAACAATATGCACCTTGTTCGAAAAGTTGCGGACAAAAGGTGTTCTTTTTTTTACGCCCAAGAGCACAGGAAGAAAGGAGTTTTTCAGATCTATCATAATATCGTATTTTCCTTTCAGATCGGAGACAAAGCGCCTTTTATGGGCTCCCTTCCAGGATTTATCGTAGACTATGACTTGATTGACCAAATTGTTCATTACCAGAAAGTCTCTGGTCTTGGGAGAAGCTATAGCTGTGATATTATCGTCTGGGAAATTGCTCCTTACCCTGTCTAAGGCCGCAAGGGCTAATATCACATCTCCTATATTTGTAGGAAAATTAATTAAAATATTTTTTGCCATAATCTTAAACTATCCTTATACTTTTTCTTTGCTGTTTTTTATCGAAAGCCGGCTCTTGACTGAGGAAAAGACGTCTTCAACGCTGATAGCCTTCATGCATACATTGTCATGACAATGTGAATCATAACAGGGAATTTCACATTTATAAAATTTGCGTATTATTTTTACGTCTTTTCCTCTGGG
>JAFGHG010000183.1 GCA_016939345.1 Candidatus Omnitrophota bacterium | reverse complement strand
TTTGCTTTGTATGGGCAGAAATCCCTTTACAGTCGATAAAAAAGGCTTGGTCTTGTCTTTTAGGCCTATCCTGGTTAAGGAGCTTTTTACAACTGCTCCTAAAACTGTCAGCTTTGGCAAGGAAAAAATTACCTTACCGGCCAATACCTTTTCTTTTAGCCTGTTTTCCAAGACCCTGGTTTGCTATCATAATCCGGCCAGGAAAGATACTTTTGCCAGGAGCAGTCAAGTCGGGAAAATAATGATAACTTTTAATGACGGTAAAAAGCTTATTTGTCATAGTCAGTCTATAAAATTGCCTTATAGTGCAGCGGTCAGAAGAGGCGAAGCAGCCAGGATTGATATTTACTTAAAATAGCAAGGCCAAAAAAAATTTCTATAAATCTGAAAACAATTTAACCCATTGAAGATAAATAAGTTATGTAAATAAACCCGGTTATATGCCAATAATTTTCTTGACAGTATCCCCAATATTTGTGAGAATAATGTAGGTTCTTTGATAGCTATTTTTCTATCTGAGCGATCTTTTTTCATTATCTAGTAGATTGTAGTCTTGGTTATACCACACGCAGACGGTCTGAAACCTGGCGAAAAGGGAGGTGATGAATTAATTTTTAAGCCTAGGATTGTCTAGATTATGCGGGTGATATAATTAGATAGGAAATCACAAGGGATGATAACCTTGTTGTATAGATCCTTGCATTTTTGTTTTTAGGAAAGGAGGATTTAAATGAGTAGTAAATTACTAGTTGCTTTCGCAGCAGTCTGTATCCTCTCAATAGGAGCTTTCGCTGCTGTTGAAAACATCAAAGTTAGCGGTGATATTACCGCTACTGCAGTTAACAGAGATTTTTCTCTGGGTAATGCAGGTGAAAACCTTGGCCTGGCTGTTGATGCCAATACCGGCCATGGCAACCCAGACGCTGAGCAGTTTGCTTATTCTCAAGTCCGTCTGCGTTTCGATGCAGATCTGACCGAGGGAGTCAGCGCTGTTGTGCGTTTGATCAATGAAAGACTTTGGGGTTCAGAGGATGTAGATAACGGTTCAGCCAACACAGTTCCCGGCGGATCAGGAAGTTTATCTACCAACACCAGTGGTGGAGATACTGAGATCGACCTGGATTTAGCTTATATAGAAATGAAAGAATTTTTATATGAGCCGTTGACTGTTATCGTCGGACGTCAGAACTTACGCTATGGTAATGCTCTTATCATAGGCGATCCTGACACAAATCAGACCGCATCTGTAAAGGTTCCTGTAGAGATGTCAGATATGTCTTTGAGGAAATCTTTTGATGCTGTCAGGGCAATATTAGATTATTCTCCCTACACAATTGAAAGTATCTACGCAGCTGTTGACGAGAATGTAACTAATATTAATGATGACAGGAATATTTGGGGTTCCCAAATAACTTATGACTGGGCATCTTATAACGGTGTAACTGAAGGATATTTCTTCCACTCAAACCAGAGTCATGACAATGTCCTTGGTTCACCTATCCATGTCATACCTGAAGTTAATGCCAACTCTGTAGGCGGAACCCAGATAGTCGAAGATCAGTCTTACACTAACGTTGTTGGCGGCCGTTTTCAATATGACCCCAATGACAAGTGGACCCTTGGTTTGGAAGGCGCTTATCAGTTCGGCGATATCCACATAGTTACTGCTGCTTTTAACGACATCACAGGCGATCCATACCAGCACTTAAGTGCATATGCTATACAGGCTATGGCCCAGTATAGATTCTTGAACGATTACAATGCCATGCTGCAGTTAGAGTATACTTACCTTTCAGGTGATGATGACCTAACTGACGAACGTCACACAGCATGGGATCCTATGTTTGAAGACCAGTCATCTGGTGAGATTATCAATATTTTATTTCCTCAGTCAGGCACTCAGTGTGTAACCCTTCGCGGTTCAATGATGCCAAGAGAGGATATAACTATTGGCGGTCTCTACACTTACCTTTTGCTTTCAGAGAAAGTTAACTACGACGTAAATGCAGCTAATGCGGTTGTGACTTACAACCCGTTAGTCGGCCCGGCCGTAGCTAACACTTACAACATCGAAGGAAACGGAAACTACCTGGGAAGCGAAATCGATGCCTATATGCTTTATGATTACACCGAAGATGTACAGATCAAGCTTAGCGGCGCAACCTTTATTCCCGGAGATTTCTGGCACCATGAAAACAATTCGCCAGCTTATTCACTTAAAGCCGGCGTATCTGTAGACTTCTAAGAAATTATTACTAACAGCTTGTAATAAAACCCCGTGTCTTTAAAAGGACACGGGGTTTTTATTTGTATTTTTGCCGATAAAAATGTATACTGTAATTAGGGAAATATCAAATGCTTTTAAAAAGAATAATAAGCTCAGTATGCGCGGCATGTCTTTTTTCTCTGGCCTCTTTTTGCCAGGCCGAGGATTATGACCCCTCTATAATGTACCGCTCAGGCTCTGAATATAAGACTTTAGACACCAGCCAGGAAGACGATGATAGTGACACTGATGATTCAGATTACAATAAAATTCATGCAGAGGTCGTGTCTGTTTCAGGTTCACCGAAAGTCATGCTTTCCGGTGAAAACAGTTATGTTGACGCCGAAGTCGGTATGTATCTTGAAGCCGGAGACAAGATAAAGACCAATAGCTCATCGTCAATATCGCTTTCTTTTGATGATAATGATAAGAACATTGCTTCAGTAGACAGCGATTCCTATGCTGAAGTGATATTGGATACCGGAGAAAAGCTTTCTTTATTGGAAGGTAAGATTTTTGCTGCTGTTGATCAGGCTTCGGAAGATGAGCCTTTTGAGATAAAGACTCCTACTGCTGTTGTGGGGGTAAGAGGCACTGAATTCCTTACAACCGTAGACGAGCAAGGTACTGATGTTGAGTCCATAACCGGGATCCCTTATGTTAAGAATATGGAAAGAGACGGTTCTTTCAGCAAAAAGGCGGTAAATATTTCTGCCGGCTATAAGGTAAGAGTCAAAAAGTTTATGAGCCCGGGTGAGCCGGTCAAAATACCCATACAGAGGCAAAATAAATGGAAAGAATTCGGTAAAAACGTAAGAGATAAGGCAAAAGAAAACAGGCCGATAAGAAAGAAAATACCCGGCAATAAGATAAGAAAAGAGATCAAGCAGAAACTCCATAAGCCTTTAGATAAAAACATTCAGCAGCCCGTAAACCTTAAAGACCAGAAAGTGCCCATTAAAAACAAAATAGAGCAAAAAGAACCGCTTAAGAAAATCCCTAATAAAGCCGATAATAAGGACCCGGTTACGCCAAAGATAATCAAAAAGCCTGTCGTAAAGCAGCCTACAGGCATGATGCCTCCCATTAACCCGCGCTAATACAGTTATTTACAAAGAGACGAAATGTAATATAATGGAATCTGCATTGCATTAAGAGATACGGTAATGGTTACGGTTAGGGCAACGAAGCCCGTATCGGTAAGGTTTAGCGGTAACGTCTTTTATATCAATACGAATTACGTTACCCAACGACGAAACGGGCATCGTAACCGTTACCGATAGACGCTATAACAGGAGGTTTCAATGGTCGATAAGCAATTAGATTTAAACGAGGTAAAACAGGGCGCGCCTTTCGCAGCCCTTTCTTATATTTTCTGTCTTTGGATTCTGGCTTTTATCCTGAAAAAGGACAATAAATTCGCCTCTTTCCATGCCCGTCAGGGTATAGTTATCTTTGTGGGAAATATTTCCTGTTTTGCTTTAAGCTTTGTACCCTTACTGGGATTTTTAGCAGGCATGGTACAGGTTACGCTGATGTTTGTGTCTATTTACGGAATATATTTATCATTGACCGGCAAGATGACCCCTATTCCTATAGTAGGAGATATTGCCCAAAAACTGGTGGTATAAAACATGAAGAGAAAAAACAACAAAACTCATACGGGTAAAAAACTGCATACTACATTTCAGGATGATTTTCTAAAAACCGATACCTGGCGGGTATTTCGGATAATGAGTGAGTTTGTGGATGGTTTTGAAGGCTTATCAAGCGTTGAAAACGGAGTTTCTTTCTTCGGCTCAAAGTGTACACCGCAAGATCACCTTTATTATAAGACAGCTGAAAGAACAGCATATTTATTATCAAAAAAAGGCTACAGCGTAATAACCGGAGCCGGCCAGGGAATAATGGAGGCCGCTAATAAAGGCGCAGATAAAGCCGGAGGTGTTTCAGTAGGTTTAAATATCTTGATACCTCAGGAGCAGGTACCCAATCCTTACATAAACTACCCGCTTGAATTTCACTACTTTTTTGTGCGCAAGGTGATGTTTACTAAAAGCTCTAAAGCTTTTATAGTCTTTCCCGGCGGTTTCGGCACGCTGGATGAGCTGTTTGAGACTCTTGCTTTACTTCAGACTTACAGAATAGACCCCGCGCCGTTGATACTTGTCCATAGCGAGTTTTGGGCAGGGCTTATGAGCTGGCTTAATTCCCGCCTGATCAGAGAAGGGACCATTGTAGCTCAGGATATGAACCTTTTCAAGATAGTCGACAGCGCTGAAGAGGCAGTAGCAGAAATAGAGAGTTTTCATAAAAAACATAAAAGCACCAAACCAAAATCAAAGAAAAAATGAAGGGTTTTATCCGCCAGTGGAATGAGTTTGAGTTAAAAGACATAGAATCAGGCATGATAGTGGTAGGCGAGCTGTCATCTGAATGTTATAACTGCCATGAAGTAGGCATAGATAAAAAAGCCCGGGCCTGCCCAAAGTGCAAGACTTTCTTTAAATACATGGGCTTTCGCAGGAAGCTTCAAATACCCTTCTTAAAAAAAATCAAAGAAGAACACCCCAGCCTCATCTTAATAGATTTTGATGATTTCAAAAAAGCCCTTGGCCAGCGTGAAGCCCGCAAACTCCTAGATATTTAAACGCAAATATTGGATTCGTCTTTCGTTTGTCGGTAACGATGCCCGTTTCGGTTAGGTAGTTAGGTTACGTGACTTAATAACAATAAGGACGTTACCATAACCCAACTACGATACGGGCCTCGTTACCCTAACCGTAACCGGGATTACCAAGATTAATAATTCACAAACCCCATATTTTAAGATAAAATAATACACTAAGGGATTAGGCGGGATATATTTACCTAAGTTTCTAAAAGTGAAAGGTTTACCGAAAATTATTTAACTTCATTTAAGACTTTGAAGGCATTTTTTTCTATTTTTCAGCCAAGGAGGATAAAATGTTCGATGAAGACCTTATAAAGATAAAAATATCAAAAGTCATACCTGCTCAGAAATGGAGGGTAGCAAGGCTTTTGACTAAAGTAAAAGAATTTCCTGCTCATGTTCCTTTTATCAAGGAAGCTTCAGTCATCGAAAAAACTCACAACCGGCTTAAGACCCGCTGGCATATCGAAGTTGACAATATTCCTATCAGCTGGGTTGAAGAAGATACCATTGTCCTTTCTGATGATAAGATTTGTTTTCAAGCTGTAGAGGGCGATTTACAAGAGTTTAAGGGCCAATGGACATTTAGAAACCACCCTCAAGGAACCGAAGTAACTGTAGATGTCAATCTGAAAGTGGGAGTTCCGGCAATAAAAGATTTTGCCAACCCTTATGTTGAAAAGTTACTAACTAAGAATCTCGAGGCCATATTGGATTCACTTGAGAATCGTTTAATATCGACTAAGTATTCTAATTATAAAAGCGGCATATCGCAAAAAATAGCTGGTTTTGGCATAATCGGCCATCTTTATAATTTTAATCATCTGGAAAAATGTCTTAAGATGGTTAATCCTGATTTTAAGATGCCATCTCGTGAATTTTTGGGCCAGCTTTTTAATATAACTCCTTCTTTCAAACTTTACGACATTGTGGATTTTAAATCAAAGACCGGCGAAACCACCAATGGTTGTTTTATAGTAGCTACTTTTATACCTGACCTGATCGAAAAAGATATCAGAACGATTTTTTCCAAAGTTGTCCGGGCCTGCAGAGTGGCTGAAAAACACGGTGTAGGAGTTGTGACTTTAGGCGGTTTTACTTCAATAGTGGCAGAGCGTGTCGGCAAGGAGATAACCACTCAGGTAGATGTCCCGCTTACAACCGGCAACACCTTTACTGCAGCTATGGCCATAGAAGGAGTTTTAAAGGCGGCAAGCCTGCTTTTTTTAGATTTAAAAAAAGCAAAAGTAGCTGTTATCGGAGGTACCGGAGATATCGGAAGCGGCTGTGCCAGGGTTTTAGTTGAAAAGGCAAGGGAATTGGTCATAACCGGCCGGACAAGACGCAATTTAAGGGTTTTAGGAGCTGAATTAAAGAGAAAGCGTAAAGCTAGTGTAAAGGCTACTACTAATAATAAAGCTGCCATAAAAGATGCTGATATAATAATAGCTGCAGCAAGCGCAACCGCCTCCTTTATTCAACTGGATTGGTTTAAACCCGGAGCTATCATCTGTGACGTGGGTTATCCTAAGAATATTTCTTATACTGCTACTGCCAGAGAAGATATTCTTATATTTTCAGGAGGCCTGGCGAAATCGCCCACCCCGATAACTTTTCCTATTGATTTGGGTCTGCCTCAGCCAGATACAATATATGGCTGTTTTGCCGAGGCAATCATTTTAGCCTTAGAGAAGCGTTATGGCAGTTTCAGCTTTGGCCGGGGCAATATCACTTCTGAAAAAATACAGGAAATAAAAGATCTTGGCGAAAAGCACGGCTTTGTTATTTCAGATTTCTGGTGGGGTAATAGATTGGTTGACCAAGCGACAATTGAAAAAATAAAACAGTCAAGAGAATAAAGATGAGGGCTTTGGTTACCGGAGCAGATGGTTTTCTTGGGTCAGCTGTGGTCAGGCACTTACTTGAGTCAGGATATAATGTAAGGAGCCTTATCCATAGCGATAAATCATTTGATACTTTAAAGGCTTTGGATATAGAAAGAGTAAAAGGAGATGTCAGAGATATTGAAGCAGTAGACAGGGCAGTAAAGGGATGTGGTCTAGTTTTTCATATTGCTTCTTTGTATAAGTTTTATCCCTGGTGGATGAATGATGATGAGGAGATATTTGAGATAAATGTAATCGGCACCAGGAATATGCTTGATTCTTCGTTAAAGTACGGTGTAAGGCGTTTTATTTATACAAGCAGTGTTGCTTCAATAGGGAAAAGGCCCGATAACCTCCCTAGTGATGAGGAGACAGAATTTAATCTAAGGTTTGGCGCCAGCCAATACGCGCTTTCAAAGGTTGAAGCAGAAAAGGAAGTTTTAAAGGCCTGCAAAAAGGGCTTAGAGGCTATTATACTGAACCCTGCAGCAATAATCGGACCAAGAGATTACAAGCCCACCAATACCGGTGAAATGATTGTCAAATTTTTAAATAAAGAATATGCAGGATATTTTGATTGCGCTCTTACTTTAGTTGACGTGGATGATGTTGCCCGGGCTCATGTTGCGGCTATAGATAAAGGAAGAGCAGGCGAGCGCTACATACTTTGCGACAGCAAATTATACACTTTAAGAGAATTATATAACTTGCTTGAAAAGATATCAGGAATAAAAGCCCCTGC
>JAFGHG010000182.1 GCA_016939345.1 Candidatus Omnitrophota bacterium | reverse complement strand
GATATCCAAAAGTTCATTTTTTTTTGCATCTACAATAAGCCTGCATCCTTTAGGGCATTCAATGCATATCAGTTCTTTTTTCATCTTTTTCTGTTAATGTAATCTGCGACCTGTGAGCCGGCCTCCTCACTGTCATAAGAGGCTGAATCTACAAGGTCATATATCTTAAAAGCATTGCCGCAGACAAAAAGACCGGGGATAGAAGTTTTATTAAGTTTATCGGATAAAGGGCAATTAGTCTCAGGATGTATTTTTGCACCGGCCTTTTCAATAAGCTCATTCTCAGGTATGAGGCCAACAGATATAAGAACAGTATCGCAGCTAATTGAGAACTCAGAACCGGCGACCTCCTTAAAGCTTCTGTCGATCCTGACCAGATCTACTTTTTTTACTCTTTGCGAGCCATGGATCCTGGCTATCTTATGATTAAAGTATATAGGTATATCATAATCATAAATACACTGGACTAGATTTCTGATCAGCCCCCGGCTTTTTTCTCTTACTTCTATAACTGCCTTAACCTTAGCTCCCTCAAGGGTAAAACGCCTGGCCATTATCAAACCTATGTCTCCGGAGCCGACAATAACCACTTCTTTTCCCGGCATTAAGCCTTCGATATTAATAAGCTTCTGGGCCAAACCAGCTGGAAAAATCCCGGCCGGCCTTGAACCGGGTATATGGATCATCTCCCTGCTCTTTTCCCTGCATCCGGTAGCCATTATAACGGCTTTGGCTTTTATTTTTTCAAACCTGCCCGGTTTTAAACAGGTTATTTCCAGGGCAGCATTCAAATCAACAGCAAAAGTCCTTAAGCTTATTTTTATTTTTGGGATCGATCTTATTTTTTGAATGAATCTCTGAGCATACTCAGGCCCGGTTAAAACTTCTTTGAAATATTGCAGGCCAAAGCCGGGATGGATACACTGATTAAGTATTCCTCCTAAATATTGGTCACGCTCGATCAGAAGAATATCCTTTATGCCCTTTTCGTAGGCTGAAATTGCTGCCGCCATTCCGGCCGGCCCTGCGCCCACAATAACCAAATCCTTTTTGAGCATTGCTTTATCAACCCTTTATTATCTCAGACCCGGGACCTTTTTTGGTTATTCTCTCAACGGGCCTGCCAGTATGACTGGCCAGCATTTTCAAGATCCTGGTTGTACAAAATCCTCCGTGGCACCTTCCGGCCTGAGCCCTGGTCCTGAATTTTATCCCGTCTAAAGTAGTAGCACCCCTGTCTATGGCATCCTTTATTTCCTTAGCTGATACATTTTCACAGCGGCAGACAATATCACCGTAATCAGGGTCTTTTTTTATCAACTTTTTGATCTGACTTTCCTTCAGAGAAAAAAGATGTATTGTTTTTTTGCGGTGTTTTACAAAAACTTTTTTTCGCTTTAAGTCCAGCCCAGTTTCCTTAAGTATTTTTTTTACCATAAGAGCAACGGCTAAAGAAGCGGTCAAGCCCGGCGACTGCATACCTGCTACGGTGATACAATTGGCAGCCTTTCTCTCTAAACGGATTATGAAGTCATCGCCGGCAACCGGCCTTAAGCCGGCAAAATAAGCTATTATATCCTCGCCTTTGATTGAAGGGACCAGCCTCCTTGCGCTGGCAAGTACTTTTTGAAAACCTTCATCTGTTGTGGAAAGGTCTTTCTTGTCCTGGACATCTTCAGCAGTAGGGCCGATCATAGGGTTTCCATCTGCGGTTTTAATAACTATTATGCCTTTTGACATCTCGCTCGGTAAAGGAAATATCAGGTGATTTGTCAAATACTGCTTTTTTTTGTCTAAGATAAACTCTTCTCCTTTTCTCGGCCTTATATTAAAATCCCTTATCCCAAGCATCCCGGCAATATCGTCAGCATATAATCCTGCTGAATTGATAATATACTTTGCCTGAAACCGGCCTTTGCTGGTGACTATCTGAAACAGGTTTTTATTTTTTACAATATTTTTTACCGGACATGATGTTTTTATTATTACGCCGTTTCTTATTGCGTTTTCGCTTAAATCATATACAAGACGGTATGGGCTGATGATGCCTGCGCTGGGAGCGTAAAGGGCCTTAAAAACCTTGGAATTAAGATTGGGTTCGTTCTTTTTCAGCCATGCTCTGTCGACCAGCCTTACCCCTTTGACCCCCAGTTTTTGGGCATTTTCTTTTATTTTCATTAAGCGGCCCAATTCCTCTTTATTAAAAATAACCATGAGCTCGCCTACCTCCTTAAAATCAACACCAAGATCACGGGAAATCTTACGTATCAAGCTGTTACCTTCAAGGCATAGTCTGCCTTTTAAAGTCCCGGGCCTGTTCTGCAAACCAGGATGGATTATTCCGCTGTTAGACTTAGAAACACCGAAAGCAAGCTCCTCTTCCTTTTCAAAAAGGATTACTTTTAACCTGTAGGCAGAAAGCTCCCTGGCAATAGAAGCGCCTATGACGCCGGCACCAACGATAGCGATATCAAATTTTTTTTTCATAATCTCAAAAGGTGATCTATATAGAAAGAATCGACTTAACTGCTTTCAGCCAGCCTTTATACAGCTCTAAAGCAGCTTCTTTTTTCAGGCGGGGTTTGAATACCTTGTCTTTCTGCCAGTTATCTCTGATCTCGTCTGAGTTTTTATAGTATTTAATCGCTAATCCTGCCAGATATGCCGCGCCGAGGGATGTTATCTCGGTGATTTTAGGACGGATGACTTTTACGCCTAGGATGTCAGCCTGGAATTGACAAAGAAAATCATTCTTGGCGGCGCCTCCATCTACTTTTAATTCTTTTAACCTTAACCCTGAGTCTTTTTTCATTGCCCGAACCACAT
>JAFGHG010000181.1 GCA_016939345.1 Candidatus Omnitrophota bacterium | reverse complement strand
ACGTCAGAAGCATGGCAGCGATGCGATTGTCAATGATGATATTGAAATAATTTTAGTAGGTGATCCTCATGCTCAAGTTTATGTTGCCGGCGAGCGGGAATTTAATCAAGAAAACAGAAAAGTAACACGTTTAAGTTTTGAGATGCTTATGCATTATAGAGGTGAGCCGGTTATCCAGTCGGCAATTGCTAAACTTTACCAGAGAAAAGCAGTTTTGGTTATTTTAGGCGACGCCATACATCCAGATATTCACTCCTTTGAAGTTGATGATGATAACGACAGGTGGGTAGAGGTTGCCAGTGATATGGTTTCTTCAGTTGCTATTATGGATTTTATCTTCAGCTTAAAAATTTGGAGGCCTGATAACGTATATTATATTGTAGGAAATCATGATGTCGGTACTTATTTCTATAAAGGGGGAGTTTTCCAAGGCTCATTATTCGAAGATGCCGTGGGTAGGGATAAATTTAACCATTATCAGGAATTCATTAGGCATTCACCTCTCATTCTTTTAACTGATGGTTTAATAGCAACTCATGCCGGTCCTCTAAGAGAAAGAACAATTAAATTCATTGAACAGCAAGGAGATAATGTAATAAGTTATTTAAAGAATGTAAGAATTGACCCCACGGTCAGTATTGCAAACAGTATAGATACTTTAGAGAAAATGATTGCTGTTGATTTTATGTGGAATCGTACTACCGACAACATGACTCAGCCACAATATGTTTACCATGAAGAAGATCTAAAAGCATTTTTGGAGGCTATCGGTCAGCCGAATGCTTATTTAATCGTCGGGCACACAAAAGCTAAAGTAGACTCTTTCTGGATGACCGCTTTTGGCAAACCATCTTTGGCAGCAGAGAAAAATCTTGTAATTATGTGCTGTCAGCCAAGAGAGGTTGGTTATATTTCATATGTAAACGGAAGCAATGACCCAAAGATGATTGCCGTCAAACAGCCGGGGCCGGCACCATATCACAGCGAGCAATTCCTTTTTCAGAACTCTAATAATTTAAGTTTAGGATTTTTATTCTTTTTAGGCTTAATTATTTTTATAAGTTCAATATTGGTTTTAAATCATATCCAACCTTTATTATTTTTTAACCCAGGATTAGTCACTTACAACCATAAAAGTATAAATTTGAACTATTTAGTTCCAGAGAATAATGTCCAAGGAATTATAACAACGCTTATAGGCATAATTATTTTTGCTTTTATAGTTTTCTTTTTTATTCATAAGCGTTTCTTAATAGCTTCAGCAGATCATTTGGCTCATAGGCGTGTTGGAATATTGACTAGCGGCGGCCCGGCATCTGGACACAACGCAGCAATTTATGCGGCATTAAAAGAAGCCAATAAGCGTGGCATAGAACTTATCGGTATAAAAGACGGCTGGCAAGGGTTAGTCGATGATGATTTAGTCAGCCAAGCTCAGCCGTTGAAATTAAGGCAAGTAAGGAGGCACCGCCACGAGGGAGGCACGATTCTTGGAACAAAGAGAGCAAATCCATATAAAAAAGAGAATATAGAGGCTGGCATTCCAAAGATTCTCTGGACTAATATTCAGAAGTTAGAATTAGACGGGTTAATAACCTGCGGCGGAGATGATACCAACAGCGTAACCTATAACCTTCAACAGGAACATCCTGAATTCTTATTAATAGGCCTTCCTAAGACCATGGATAATGATATTGCTTTTCCCGAGCCTGAGACTAAAACATATGGCTTTGATAGTTTTAGCATGGCCGGCACGAAATCTTTGCAGGATGGCATTGTTGATGCAAGATCAACAGGAAGGATATTGATAACAGAAGTATTTGGAAGAAAAGCAGGCTTTGCTCCTTTGCGAATCGGGGCAAACATAGAAGCAGCACGCACGCTTATACCGGAAGAAGAAAACATTAACCTCGAAGAACTAGTTAATCAATTAATCAAATATCATGAAAAGCATGGATACGGTGTTGTTGTGGTTTCAGAAGGCGTCAGTATAAATCCTGATTTTGCTAACAATCGAGCAATCTTATCTCAAGCTTTCAAGAGTGATCCGGTCGCAAAAGCTGCCTTTGAAGCTGCAGCTGCTGATTTAGACGATTTCGGTAATCCAAAGCTAAAGAACGCCGGATTAGTCTTGGCAGCAGTTCTAAAAGTTCAACTTAAAAAGAAGCAAATAGAGATTAGTCTTTCCGGCAAAATTGATTATCTGCATCGTTCTGCGGATGCATCAAAATCTGACTATAGGATGTGCAGCGTATTAGGCAAAGCAGCAATTAAAGCGGTAATAAGCGGTCAGCTAAATAAAATCCTTTATGTATTAAATGGCAATATTAAATCCATGCCTTTAGTCGGCAAATTAGGTGAAAGAAAAGTAGATTATAAAGGAGTGCATAGAAGAGAGTATTTAAAAGCCAACCAAGCAATTACTATCAATACCGCAGATGATGAATCTTCTAATTTGCTCAGCATCACAGCCATTTTTGCAGTCTTGTTTTTTAGTTTTATTATATCTAACCAATTTACAATAATCATTTTCGGGAGGGAGCTCTCGGATTACCTCTCCGTGGCTGGTGGGTTCCGCAGAGCCTCTCCTCCCGTAATTAACAGTTTAGATATGATTTCCGTATTAGCCGGAATTGGTGCCGCTTTATTTCTTTATTTGATAATTGATATTTTGATTAATCAGCAAAATACAGCCATTAATACTGAAAAAGCAGCAAAACGGTTAGTTGAAGGAAAAACTATTACTATTCGCTCAGATGATAATGACCTTTTTATTTTTTCTTACAAAAAAGGCCCTTCTTACGAATTGCAATCTTTTGAGATT
>JAFGHG010000180.1 GCA_016939345.1 Candidatus Omnitrophota bacterium | reverse complement strand
TTCATTATATTACCGGGAGATTCCACATCTGTTTGGTTTATATAAGCTATATCCTGTGCAAAAGAAAAAATCCCGGCTGAAAAGATTAAAAGAAAAAAAACCGCGGTGTTTTTCATATTAATAATCATAATACTATTTACCCATAACTACATTATTAGTCATAAGGTATTTTCTTGCCCGGTCAGCATCGCTATCACGGGGTTTTGTCTCCAGATAACGCTTAAAATGTTCTATTGCCAGGTCTTTATTGTCAAGGTATTCAGAATAGATAACACCCAAATTATAATTTGTATCGGGATCGCTAGGATAGGCTTTCAAGACCTCGCTGAACTCCTCTATTGCTTTCTTGTAAAGCCCATCCCGGGTATAAAATACTCCCAGATTATAATGAAGCACACTGTTCTCTTTCAAGGATTTACTGCTTAGCTCAGAAAGCTCTTGAAAGCTTTTTTCTTTCTCAGCTATCGTGGCCTTAAGAGCCTGATTTTCCTGTAAATATTCTTTGCTCTTGTTCTTCCATGAACTAATCTGAGCCTTAAGCTTCTCGCGGCTGTCTTTGATATTGTAAAGCTCCTTGGCCAGGTTGTCTTTTTCTTTAAGCAGGCTGTCATGTTCCTTCTGAATGCGGTCGCTGGAGCCGGCTATTTCTTTCTTTTCTTGCGCCAAAAGCCCTATCTTATTCTTAAGTTCTTCTTTCTGGTCTTTCAAATCCTGGTAGATATCGCTGTAACGCTCTTTATCCTTTATCAAGGTCTTATTATATTTTGTAAGATTGTTTTTTTCTTTCTCTAAAACAGAATTCTTGTCTTTTAATTCTTTAACTTGATCATTTATCTCGCGATAGAGGTCAACAGCCCTTTCTTTATCTTCGATTAAAGTGCTGTTATGGGTCTTAAGATTCTGGTTCTCTTTTTCTAAAATCTCATTTTTTGAGTGGAGGTTCTGAATCTGGTCCTTGTATTCTTTATAGATAGATGTGAATTCCTCTTTTTCGCTAAGCAATATAGAGTTGCTTTCCAGCAGATTCTGCCTTTCAGCTCTAAGAGACGAAACCTCCTTGCTAAGCTCATCATTATTCTGACGCAGCTCTTTGAATGAGAGGTCAAAGTCATCTTTGTCTTTTACAAGATTTTCTATCTTTGTCAAAAGGAGGTCCTTTTCTTTCTTCAGCACACTGTTTATCTCCTGGAGGGTTTTGTTTTTAGCATTTATATCCTCGAACAGCTTACTTAGCTCCTGCTTTTCTTTTAGAATAAGCTTATTATTTTCTATGGCATCGCGGCTTCTCTGCTCACAGGAAGCTGCTTTTGGCTTAAAAGCTTCATATTCTGCCTTAAGCTGATCATAGGCAATCTGAATCTGTTCTTTACCGCTAACCAGTTTTTTATATGAATCATCGAGTTTTATATTAGCCTCATTAAGCGCCTGGTAGCTTTTGTTTATTTTTGACTTCTCTTCTTTCTCGTTCTGTAGGCTCTGGCTAAGGGCAACCCTCTCTTGAACCAGCTCATTGTTTTGGCTTAAAAGTTCATTGTAATTATCTTTAAGACTATTCAATTCGGCTGTTACATCTTTGTGGTTATTGATTAACTTACGCTGATCGCCAAGAAGAATATCCAGCTTATCCTGCAGAGCTTTATTCTTATCTATCAATTCAGTTTCAGATATTTTAAAAGACGCAAATTCTTTTTCCTGTTTCTCCTGTAATTGTTTGTAATGCTCTATTTCCTGAGCATAGACCTCCTTTTCGTTCTCAAGGCGCTGGGCCATCTGCTTTAAGTCTTTAGTCTGGTCTTGAACTAAGCTCAATTCTTTCTTAAAACTTTGAATGTTTTCTAAACTGGCCTCGTATTGGTCTTTTAGTCTCTCGTATTCCAGTGAAAAATTCTGACTTTCTTTGTTTTTACTTTTATTGTCTTCAAGAAGAACATTTTTTTCGGCTTTTAACTTGGATATTTCTTTTAAAAAATCTTCTTTCTCTTTCTCTAGGTTTACTTTCTCGCTCTTAAGGCTGTTTTTTTCATCTTCAAGGACTTTGGATAATGCTTTCAGGCCTTCCACATCTCCCAAAACCAACGTATTATTGGCCTTAAGTTTCTGGAAAGAAGTTTTTAATTGGCTGTTTTCGTCGTTCAGGTCTTTGTTTACCTGCTTCAACTTGTCCACTAAAGCTTTAAGGTCATCGTTCTCTTTTGCCGTATCTTTATGTTCTTTTATAGCAGCACCTTCATTGGCCTTTGATTCTTCTAACTTTTCTTTAAGCTGAGCAATCTCTTTATTATAAACTTCTTCTCTTGCCTCGATGTCTCTGAACTTTTTCTCCAGTATTGCCGAGTCATACTGAAGGCTTTCTTTTTCGCTAAGCAGAGTTTTATTAGCCTCAAGCAGTTTATCGTGGTTGTCGCGCAGATTACTGTTTTCCATTTCCAGTTTATCCCGGCGTTCAAGCAGTTGCTGGTATTTATCTTGCAATTTATTCTGTTCTGCTGAAATAAGCCTGCTTTTATCCTGTTCAATCCTGCTTTCGGCGACTAATCTCTCAATCTGCTCCTTAAGCTTTTGGTTATTCTGCTTAAACAGATCATTTTCTTCTTGAAGTTTTCGGCTAAAGTCATTTAGCCTTGATTTTTCTAAAGTATAATTCTTGCTGGCAGAGTCGACGCTGGCCAGTTTTTCCTGAAGGTTCTGCTGTTCCTGCAATAAAAACTGGTTAGTTTTATCCAGAAACTCCTCGCTCTCCTTCAAGCTGACCACCTTGGCTCTTAGTTCTTTGATGCTATCTTTCAATTCTTCTATCTTCGCCAATGACTCCTGGTTGCTCTTATATAGGTCCTTAATCTCATTCTTAAGCTGTTTGTTCTCATCCATCAATACATGGTAAGAACTTCCGCCCTCCTGGCTGCTGATAAGCTTGCTGTTGGCCTCATATAGTTTTTCGTAATTAACCCTAAGATTATCGCTATCCTTTACAATTTTTTCATAGGTATTTTGAAGCTTTACCTGTTCATCATTAAGCTTTTCTATCTGCTGCTGGAGCTTCTTTACCTGTGTAGTCAATGATATATTTTCAACTTTAATCTCCCGGCAGCTTTTATCGTCGGCTAATCTTTGCGCAAATAAATTAATAGAGGTAAAAATAAAGGGGACTATAAAAACAAAAATGAATAAGTAATTTTTTTCTTTGAGGAAAGTTTTAAATATTTTTTTAATCTTCATATCACCTCTTCTAATTTGATATAAATTTATTTATGAGATTTAAAACCCTTTATCGCACCTATATCACTAGTACTTTTTCCGTCATAAGGCTTAGACTCATCAGGTATGCCTTCGTAGCTTTTTCCACCCTTTATGCCTGTCTCACCTATAGGCCTTCCGGTGCTGCCTGCTAAATATTCACCGGAAACTATTGTGGGGGTGATCAAAACAAGCAGTTCGGTCCTAGAAGTAGAAGGCTTCTTTGAACTGAAAATCTTTCCCAAAAACGGTATATCTCCTAAAAAAGGAGTTTTTGACTGTGTTAGAGTTTTTACATTTTGGCGTAATCCTCCGATGACTATACTTGTGCCGCTTTTAGACATGACAGTAGTTTCTGCCATGGAAGTATCTATTATAGGTATCCTATTTTGAGTAGGAGTGATAAGAACGCTGACGACATTGCTGATCTCAGTAAGGACCTTCAAAGTAACAAAACCTTCTTCGTTTATGGTGGGTGTAATAGAAAGCTGCAATCCCACATCGACAAAAGTAACATCCTCAGAAACTGTCGATGTGGTCTGGCCAGTAGTTGTTGTCGATGTAACGTAAGCCTGTTTTTCTCCAACATGAAGTTTAGCTTCCTGATTGTTGGCAATAGTTATCCTGGGTGTTGATATTATTTCAGTCTCACCTATGTTTTCAAGCAACCTTAAAGTAAAATCAATATCATGAGCTCCTACCGTGCCTACATGCATCTCTCCCAGGCCGATCTTAGGCACGCTTGAACTTAAATCAGTGCTTGTTCCGCTGAAAGGGTAAGCTCCCACATTATCCAGTCCGATCACTTCAGTAACTCCGTCAGCTGCGATACCTCCGTTTAAAACAGCGTATCTTGAACGCCAAGGGTCAGCTGAGGCCTGCACCGCGGCAAAGGGAGTACTGCCAACATAGGTAAGACCATGAGAGTTCCTTACAGCCTCAAAAAGCCCTTCCCACTCCACTTCCTGAGTTATATCTTTGCCAAGCTTTACCTTGATTACTTTTGACTCAATCAAGACTTCTCTTGTCTTTCTATCAAGCTTGATAATTATCTTTTCAATCTCCTCCATTCTTTTAGGCAGTGTCTGGACGACAACCTGATTTGTCCGCTCATCAGCTCTGATCTGCCCGGCGTTCTTGGCCTCAAGCTGGGATTTTAACTGCTCAGCAACATCGGCAGCTACCGCATAATTTAGATTGAATACCCTCACAACATTCTTCTTTTCAAAACTTTTTACTGCCGCCTCTATCTGCTTGATCTTCTCGGGCGAATCCATTATCATAACACTGCCGGAATCAGGGCTTACCAGGACTCTTCCGATATCGCTTTTTAGAGTATCACAAAGATTAAATACCTGCTCAGGTATGGCATAGTCGATACTGAATATTCTAACCTCTCTTACATCAGAAAAGGCTTTACCGTAAAGCTGTGAATACTCTTCTTCGGTCATAACGCTATAGATATTTTCCCGTTTTTCATAAGCCAGGCCGTTTGAACGCAGCATCACGTCGAATATGTCCTTCACAAGCACATCTTCAACCCGCAAGGTCACCCTCCCGGTAACAGTTTTTGTAGTGATAATATTTTCACCGGATTTCATAGAAAGAAACTTCAAGGCCTCAATAATATCAATATCTCTCAAATCTAAGGAAATCTTTCCCTCCATGCCTATTATTTCTCTTTCTTTTTTCTCCGGCTGTTTAGCAACTGCCTGAAGGTTGCCGGGGCCTGAAGGCTCCTGCTCCAGTTTTTGCGGCTCTTTATCTTGAACCTGTTCTTGAGCAAAAAGAAGTTTGGAGAATCCGGCGAAAATAAAAAAAGACAAAACTATAATAGTTAAAAAAACATGTGTTTTAAAATACCCGATCATTTTAGTTCAGCTTCCTCACCCAGATAGCTTAAAATAACTTTGTTCTTAAAAATAGCCTCCACTTTCAATTCGTTAAAAAGATCGCCTCTTTTCAAGAAAAATGTCTTTTTCATCTGAGTATCTTCGATCATGGCGTCAGGATCATTAGACCAGGATATACCCACTAATTTTAAATTTTGCATTTTTAAGACTATGGGCTTGGGCCCGATATCGGGTCCTTTTTCTGATCCGGGATCGACTGAAACCAGAGATGCTTTAGATACGATCTTAAAAATATCTCTTTTCCTTGCCTTTTCCAGATAATGGGACTTATTCTCTAATTCACCAAGATCCTGGAACAATTGGAAATCTTGCGGCCTCTTGTCTACCTCAAAGGCTCCAGCTACTTCCCCCTTCATCCCCAGTATCGAGCTCAAAATATCATAGACCATCAAAACAGCAAGCAAAGCAAGAATTATCAACAACAAAAAATTTAAGATCTTTACGTTAAAAGCAATTTTTTTAATAGAAAAATTTTTAAAACTTGCTTTAAAAAAAGAAGCTCTTCCTTTTGCTCCTCCCAAAGAAACAAAACTTTTTCCTTTTTGGGCTGTTGCTCTTGCCTTGATCCTGGGCTGGACCTGCTTATCTTCAATAAATTTCAATAATTCACTTTCTGGAGTAGATTTTTTTTCTTCAGTCATAACTTTTGGCTACTGAGTAACATAAGGCTTGATTTTTGCTTCTTCTTTCAGATTATCAAGCCATTTTTTAAATCCTTCGTGTTTTTTGATCATCTTAACCTTATCAAGATAGTAATTATTGCGCTCTGTGTATTGAGAATCTTCGGCTTTCCTTATCTCAAGTATCTTAAACACTCCATAACCTTTATATATAGGCGCCGGTTCATAATAACTTCCTATTGCATAATCAAGCATGGCATAAGCATCTTTTCTTTGAAAACCCCACATATGTATCAGAAAATCCAGGGCTACAAAACCCGGCCTCTTGAATGACTCAGGCTCTCTTCTTTTCCTATCATCCCAAGCTCCGGGTCTCCTGCCTATCTTTTTGTAAAATATTTTAGCTTCCTTCAAACCCGCAAAGCCTAATACCTTCTCTTTATCTACATTGAATTCTTTAAAAAAGTTCTGGTAGGCTTTCAAAGGCGTAGAGTTTTTCTTGAAAAAGCTGTCGTATTTGTCTTCGTCAATTGGCTGCTGCTCGCCGGATCTTATCTGCTGCATTAATTTCTCAAGCTTGGCAAAGGAAAGCATGCGTTTATAAAAAAGGGTTATCTCTATATCATTTTCTTTAGACCATTCTTCAAATGCTTTTTTGTAGTCTTCTTTTTTAAAACGGACATTGTGTTCACGCAGAAACCTTATCAACACCTCAGCCAAATCATCGTCGCTGACTTCTATAACTCTTTTTTCTGCTTCATAAGAAAATACAAGGTCATGATAGGCTAATTCATCCCAATCATTTTCTTTAATAGGCTTTATGACCTGTTTATAAAAATCCTGGGCTTCCTGCAGGTCGTCAATTCTAATCAATTCCACAGATAAGGTATTATATTCGTCGAGAAACTTTTGATAAGCTTCTTCTTCAGTAACTTCAGGCTCTATGCTTTCTATTATCTGGTCTTTCAACTTCTGTATGGATACTAGATGCCTTATCTGGTTTCTAAATACATCCGGGGCAACCTTTAGGTTCTCATCAAGCCATTTTTCGAAAGCTTGCTCGTCTTCTTTCCAGTCAAAGTCTACTTTTTGTGCCTTAAGGGTTTTTTCTATCTCAACATCTATGTCTTCTTCTGTAGGCTCAATACCGCGCCTGAAAACTTCATAGGAAAGAAGCAGCTCCTGCCAGACTAGATCCTCCAGTTCACTTTCTGTCTGGGGATTGCCTCTCCAGGAAGCGCTATAAGTTAGGATCGCTCTTTTTGCAAAATAATAATTACCAGTAGGCACCTTGATTCCGAAAAACTCGCCGGCATATTCAGGATTCCTCAGATCCACCATCTCTATTTTAGGCTCATCTGCCACAGTGGAAGGAACAGTTTTGGCGGTTTCTTCTTCTTGATCAAACCTAACTACTTCAGCAGCATTTTTCTTGTCCTGGGAGGGGTTTTCCTGAGAACAGGAAATAAAGACTAATAAAATCAACAAAGAATATTTCTTAAGGGTATTAATTTGTAATTTCATGCCTCCTCCTTGAATAAAACTCCTTCCCTGTGCCAGCCGGATTTTATATCTTGATGAATCATATTCTGGACAAAAACCGAATCAATAACTACCCTGTTCTTCAAAATAAGCTCTTTAAGAAGCCTGTGGCAAAGCATAATAATCCTGCGAGGATAGCCTTTAGTACTTTTGTATATCTCTTTCACTGCATCATCTAAAAACAAATGCATGCTTGATTTATAACCGGCTCTTCTTATCCGGAATTCTATCATCTCCCTGGTTTCTTCAATGCTCAAAGGATTAAGAGTATATTTAAAGCTTATCCTGTCGAAAAAATTGGCTATATTGATTATTTTTGAGTGAAGCTCTAACTGGCCTAAGAGGACTATCTGGATAAGTTTATATTCATTAGTTTCATAATTAAGAAGAACACGGAGCATCTCAAGAGAATTATCACTAAGCTTTTGGGCTTCATCGATGACCAGAACTACGATTTTTCCTTCTATGACGCCTTTCTGAAAAAGATATTTTTCTAATGACTCCCTCAAAGCTACAGTATCTGGCAGATTTCCTGTAGGTATTTCAAAGCTGCGGGCCAGATAATCCAAAAAAGAATGGTCGTCAGAAAAAGAAGGATCAAGAACCATGTGGAATATAAAGTCTTGCCTCTCTTTAAGCTCCTGAATCAGCTTGCGCGAAAGCGATGTCTTGCCAGTGCCGACATCGCCAAGTATAACGCTCAAGCCCCGGCGAAGCCTAAGCTCTATAAGGGTGTTCATCAGAACCGTATCATGGTCTCTGGCCAAGTAAAGAAAATCTGGGTCGGGGCTGGTTGAGAAAGGCTCTTTATCGAATCCTAATATCTTAAAATAACTCATAAAAACACCTCTATTTTATATCCCTATCAGTTTCTTTCTAATAAGCCTTAGCGAATAGCCTTCTTCAGTCAAATGCCTGATCTTCTCCAGCCTCTCTTTGACAAGGCTCCTGTCATAAAACCTGACATTTCCTTT
>JAFGHG010000179.1 GCA_016939345.1 Candidatus Omnitrophota bacterium | reverse complement strand
AGCTTGCCAGACAAACCATGACCAGATATATTATCGATAAAAAAATAGATAAAGTCGAGATCGACGATCCGGTTTTAAATGAAATTATGGGAGTTTTTGTTACCCTGCACAAAAATCATCAGCTGAGGGGCTGCATAGGCAATATAGTAGGAAGAAAACCTCTTTACAAAGGGGTTATTGATATGGCCATAGCTTCAAGCACTCAGGACCCGCGGTTTCGCCCGGTAACAAAAGATGAACTTGATGATATTGATATGGAGATATCTGTGCTTTCGCCATTAAAGAAGATTTCCGACCCAAATGATATAATCCTCGGCAAACACGGTGTCCTGGTCAAGGATCTTTTCCGTAGCGGAGTTTACCTTCCGCAGGTTGCAACCGATACCGGCTGGGGTCTGGAGCAGTTCATGAACAGCCTTTGTTCGGAAAAGGCTGGCATGGAACCAGATGCCTGGAAAAAAGGAAAGTGCGAAATATTCATCTATACTGCTGAAGTCTTTGGGGAAAAAGATTTAAACCTCTAAGCAGCCCGCCATTTTTGAAAACCTTTAATTATTTGAAATAATATGAGAGGCCTTGCATAAGCAGTTTTATGCCGATTGCAGCAATGAAAAGGCAGAGGATTTTTGAAAGCACACTGCAGACTATTTCGCCGAGAAGGGCATAAATCCTGTCTATAAAGCGCAGTATCAGCCATGTAGCCAGAAGAACTGCTACTATTGAAATGAATGCAGCAGCAAAGCCGAATTGAGTGTAAGTTACCAAAACCGTCATCATAGCCCCTGGTCCTGCCAATATCGGGCAGGCTATGGGTACTGCACCAATATGATGGGCATCCTGTTTTTTGCCTGATAGGACGCCTTTTACCAGAGAACCGAAAACCAGATGGTCTATGGCAATTATCATCAGCAGCAATCCTCCGGCAGCCATCAGGTCGCATATTTCGATTTGGAAAAGTGTGGTCAAAATTCCTTCCCCTGCGATAAGAAAGCCGAGAAGTATTATAGCTGAAGACAATATTCCAGTCCTAAAAGCCTTTAGTCTTTGATTTTTGTCAAAACCGCTGGTAAGCTGCAGAAATAAAGGTATGCTGCCTATAGGGTTAACAATGGCAAAAAGTATGAAAACGGATTTTAAAATATTCATCATCGGAGTTATTATAGCATAAAAAGCAGAGGTTTAAAACAGATCATGGTTTTTTCAGGAAAAGATTAAGGGGTAGATTGTCTTTATCCCTAAAAATATTAAAATAAATCCGCAGACGAGCTGTATAATTTTTTTTAATCTAATCTTTTTATCCCAGTAACTTGCAGTTTTCCCCGAGATCATTACAAATATAAGCAAAGGAGAAAAGACCGTCCCTAGCCCGAAGGAAAAAGAGTAGATTATTCCGTCGAAAGCCGAGTTAGATATCATCACAATATAATTTAATATTCCTAAAAGCGGCAGGCAGGGGGAAAGCCCGATTAATACGCCTAATAGGCCGACATTGCGGATGTTTCCTTTATGAATCCAGGCGCAAAAACTTGAACCGGTATTGTATTTGCCCAGGATCATGGTTAGGCCTATAAGGATAATAAACAATCCTAGGATAAAATAGGCAATATCCATGAATTTAGAGATACTTTTTTCTTTTAAGATATGAAATCCCAGCACACAGATAAGACCCAGGGTTATATAGCTTAAAATTTTTCCTGCCGAGAAGACCATGTAGGAAATAAGCGATTTCTTAAGTGAATTTTTTGCAGTAGCGCTATAGCTTATTAAAACCGGTCCGCAAAGGCTTAAACATGGCCCAGAACCCATTATCAGCCCGCTGACTAACAAATAGAGAATGTTTGACATAAGTCAATTAAAAATGGCAATTTTTTTTCTTTGCTATACAATAAAAGAGAAACAGTTTAACAAAAAAACATTAGTTATTAAGGCATTTTAAATTCGAAATCCTAATATCGAATATCGAAACAATGTCCAAATTTTCAAAATTAGAATTTTGGAATCGTTTCGGATTTCGTATTTCGAGATTCTGATTTAGACTAAAACTGTAAACATTGTTTGTTCACAGTATAAATATAATAGGTAAAACTGTCTATGGTAATCTTTATTTTTTTAGGAATAATCGCCTCTGTTTTTCAGCTGACATTGCTCAGGGAGTTTACCTTTTCAGTAGCTAAGAATGAACTTTCTTTAGTGGTTGCCTGCGGCATATGGCTGATATTTTCTTCATTGGGAAGTATAGTCGGTTTCAGACTGCGGATAATCGCTGTCCGTTATCTAGCTTTGTTTTTGAGCTTTGTTTTTGGCCTTTGCCTATACTGCAGCCACCTGGGCAAGCTTATTATAGGTGCAGGCTATTACGAGATTGTAAGTTTTGCTTTTGGTTTGTTTTTAAGCATAATCTGCCTTGGCCCGGTAGGTTTTTTGATCGGTTACTGCTTTGCCCAGCTAAGCAGATTTTATCTAAAGGAGCATCCCAGCAGCCTTAAGACCTACGGCCGGTTTTTTGCCTACGAAGCCATAGGTTTTTTTGCCGGAGGGGTGGTCTTTACTTTTTTTCTTTGTAAATACACAAATCCATTTTTGTTTTTATTCCTGCCGCTTCTTTTTGCTTTTATCCCTGAGTTAAGGCTTTCTCACAGGATAATAGCTTCTGTATTTATCTGCTGCCTGAGTTCTATTTTTATAATAAATTTTATGCCTATGCTCGAAAAAGAATTCCAGGGTGCCCAGATAATAGACATCCGGGCAAGCGTGTACGGACCCTTGATAGTCACTCAAAGAGATGAGAGCCGGTCTCTGTATTTAAACGGCTCTTTGCTTTCAAGCAGTGATGATGAGGTTTTTAGCGAGACATTCATCCATACCATCCTTTCAGCCCATAAGGACCCTAAAAAGATTTTGTTCATAGGCCATGCTCAAGGAGGCTATATCCAGCAATTGATAAAACACAGGGTCCAGCATGTAGATTGCGTTGACATTAGTGCGCATCTGATAGATTTGGTCAAAAGAGATCTAGATATAAAAGCCCTGGAGAAGGTTTCTTTTATCGTCGACGATCCGCGGGCATTCATAAGAAAAAATTCCCAGATGTACGATTGCATTATTATGAATATATCATCTCCTTCGAATCTTAACCTTAATCGTTATTTTTCTCTGGAATTTTTTCAAATGGTCAGAGCCAGGCTGGAAAAAGAAGGTATATTCAGTTTTTACATACCTTCTCGGCGCGATATCATGAGCCCGCAGTTTGTGCGTTTTAATTCCTGCATAATCAATACAATAGAAAATGTTTTTAAAGAGCGTATGCTTATACCGGCGGACCCCTTGATTATTGTCGCCTCTGACCATAAATTACCAGACCGCAAGACTCTCCTTAAAACCTTTATAAGACGCAGGATCGCAGCTGTTTATTTTACCAGGTATCATCTGCAGGACCTGCTTGATACTGAGAGAAGCCAGTACCTTGAAGGCATGCTGGACAAAAAAGTGAGGCTTAATCAGG
Organism: Candidatus Omnitrophota bacterium; assembly: GCA_016939345.1. Taxonomy (GTDB): domain Bacteria; phylum Omnitrophota; class Gorgyraeia; order Duberdicusellales; family 4484-171; genus JAFGHG01. The sequence continues at coordinate 7,512 of JAFGHG010000179.1, read as the reverse complement.
ACTTACATCCCAATGGTTTTCTTTATTATCTTTTACTGGAACAAGCAAAATTTTACCCTAATATAAACCTTGATGTTGAAGGTTTACGCTTGCGTATGTTGGCAGTCTTTGCTCTTTTGTCTTTTATCCTGGCCCTGGCCAGCTGCATTGCCCGCAAGGGGTTTTTTTTAATAAATGTAGGACTTATCGGTTTTGCCTCTATAGGCGTGACCAGTATATTATTTGTGCTTTTTCAGCTATATTCCGGCGCTCTTTTCTGGAAAATGGGAATATTGATAGGCTTATTTATGATCGGCCTTAGTATGGGGGCTTTCCTGCTTAACACTTTTATAAGCAGATTAATTCATGAACACCGGGCACTGATATTTTTTTACTGCGGCTGGGCTATATTTGTCTTTGTGGTTTTTATTGCCATAGAGGGAAGCCTTGACTATGCTTTTAGCGAAGGTCTTTTTTATTTTTGTTCTCTTCTTTGCGGCCTTTTTACCGGAGCTCAGTATCCTTTGATGAGCAAGTCTATATTGGACCGTAAGCTTTGTCTTAACAATATCGCTTCATCGATTTATACTGCCGACCTAATAGGTGCATTTTTAGGGACTATAGGGTTTTCTCTTTTTTTCATACCATTTCTGGGTGTTTTTATCAGTTTCTGCCTTTTAGTTGGAGTGCTTTGCCTCTTTATGCTCAAAAGCATATTCAGATAAGCAGGCCTTTCTTGATTATTCCCATATGCCGGCGATTTTTTTATTGCAGTGTGAGCATCGGCCGTTACTGATTCTATTCAGCAAAACTCTATAGCCGATCCTTTTAACCAGCAGCTTGTGGCAATATGGGCAGTAGGTGTCTTCGCCTACTTGCAGGGGAACATTTCCGATATAAATAAAATGCAGCCCTGTTTCCTTAGCTATTTTTTCTGCCCTCTTCAGGCTTTTTAAAGGGGTAGGGGAAAGGTTGGTGAGTTTATATTGAGGATAGAACCTTGAAAAGTGTATAGGAGTATCAGCTCCCAGATTTTCTTTGACCCAGGCACAAAGTTCCTTTAAGTCTTCTTGGCTGTCGTTTGCTCCGGGAATAAGCAGATTGGTGATCTCAATCCATACGCCTTCTTCTTTTAATATTTTAAGGGTCCTTAATACCGTTTGGACATCTCCCTCGCAAAAATCAGAATAAAATTTATCTTTAAATCCTTTTAGATCTATGTTTGCAGCTGTGATATATTTTGAGATTTCTCTTAAAGGCTCTTCATTTATATAACCTGCAGAATGCATGACGCAATCTATGCCTTTTGTCTTGGCTTCTTTGGCTATGTCGAGCATATATTCAAAGAAGATGGTCGGTTCGGTATAGGTAAAGGCTATGGTTTTTGAGCCTGAATCTAAAGCTTGATTTACTATTTCTTGGGCGGATAGAGGCTTAACATCTATCTTTTCAGCATCCAGCTGGGATATCTCCCAGTTCTGACAGAATTTACAGCGTAAATTGCATCCGGCTGTAGCGATTGAGAAGGATTTTGTTCCCGGGTAGACATGGGCCAAGGGTTTTTTTTCTATTGGGTCAACATGTAATGCTACTGGCTGTCCGTAGGTTAAGGTATAAAGCACGCCAGAGATATTCTTTCTAGCCCTGCAGAAGCCTTTTTCTCCCGAAGCCAGTATGCAGCGCCTTGGGCAAAGATTGCATTGCAGGCGGCCCTGGTCATATTCCTTCCAGTAGAGAGCTTTTTTTAAATCCGAAGACTTCTCTGAATCTGCTCCCAAGCTGAACATAATACCAAAACATAAGCATAGCAGTAGCAATAAAGGCCTGGCAATAGAGGGGCTATTGTTTTTTCTTAAGAGATGGTTTAACATCAGCTATTATTTTATGACTTTAAATTCATTAATGCAAGTTCAAATGGGATTGTATCATTATTCTTGATATATGTTATAATAAACAAAAAAAGGTGAGATATATGCCTCAATACAGAAATCCTAGCTCTGGCTTTGGACAATTTCTTACTCCTTCAGTCAAGAAATTGCTGATTATAAATACTGCAGTCTTTCTTGCTTCCTATTTGTTCAGGTCCTTGCCTTGGAGTGAGCTTGCCATGACTCCCCACGAGGTCTTTCATGAATTCAAAATATGGCAGTTATTTACTTATATGTTTTTGCACCATGACATCATGCATTTAGTTTGGAATATGTTGATTCTTTATTTCTGCGGGCCTTCTCTTGAAAGGGTCTGGGGCAGCAGAGAGTTTCTGGTCTATTATTTCTTTTCCGGAATAGGGGCTGCTTTGTGCAGTTTTATTTTTTCATTTAATGCCTCGATTATCGGCGCATCCGGAGCTATATACGGGCTGCTTGTTGCCTGCGCTTTTATATTTCCCGAAGCCCTAGTCCTTGTATTCTTTCTTTTTCCTATGAAAATAAGACATTTTGTCATATTAATCATGGCCATGAGCATATTAGGGGCCTTTTCTTCTTCGTCTAATGGAATAGCTCACTTTGCCCATTTAGGCGGAGGATTATTCGGTTTTCTCTACCTAAAGAGCGAATGGCTCAAACATAAGCTTCTCGGTGTGGATTTCAGTCTTAATTTTAAGAGGAAGGGCCCACCCGGCAGAAAGAGCCGGAAGACAAGGTTCGAAAACCTTGATAATGAAGTAGACCGGATATTAGATAAGATATCCAAAAAAGGCATTTCCAGTTTAAGCCGCCGGGAACGTCAGATCCTGGAGGAGAAAAGCAAAAAAAGCCTGTAAGTTCCAGCCTTGCCTTAACCAAATTTTAAAAAAACATCTTTTTATCATTGACAATGAATGATAAATAAGGTATACTTTGGGCAGTTAATAGTTAATATAGTTAATTATTAGGAGGATTAAATGAATAAGGGGGCGGATTTATCTGATTTTGCCGAAGAAATGGTCCAGAGCCTTTCTCTGATCCACAAAGCATCTCATACCATGCTTAAGAGCAGGGCCGATGCTTTTACCAAAGGCAAGATCACTTTTCCTCAGTATATCCTTCTTGAGCTTCTTTACACAAAAGGTCCGATAAAGATGAAGGATATAGCCTCTTCTTTAGGCATAAGCCTTCCGGCAGCCACCGGTATGGTCGACAGGCTGATAAGCTTGAATAAGGTCAAGCGTGTTTCTGACCCCGCTGACCGCAGGGTCATAATAGTTCAAATTACTTCGACCGGAACAAAAGCTGTTGTCGATATAATCTCCTTTAGAAAAAAACTTATTGAAAAGATGTTTTCTGGTTTTACCGATAGCGAAAGACAAACTTACTTGAAGCTTATCCGTAAGGTTAGGCGGACTATCGATGAGAGATAATAATAAATTCAGATGCACTCTTCTTTTTTACTTGATGGCAGCAGGGTTTTTATTTTCTGATTTTTCTTTTAGCTTTGCCCGGAGCCAGGATCAAGATACAGCCAACCCTCAGCAGGAAATCCTGCTTTCGCTTGAGGAAGTGACCAGGTTAGCTCTTGAAAATAACCTTGATATTCAGATCGCCAAATTCGATGCTTATCTAAGCAGGACTTCCTTGAGAAAAGTAAGGTCTATGTTTGATACCTTTCTTACAGCTGCCGCTTCCTTTTCCCGTGACCGCAGTGAGCAGGCAAGTGTTTTTGCCGGGACTGATTCGAGGAATACCCGATACAGCCTTGGCTTGGAAAAGAAACTGCCCAGCGGGACTACTTTATCTATGGATGCCAGTACATCAAAAATGCGCACAAACAGCACTTTCAGCTCTCTGAATCCTTATAATGATGCCAGGTTAGGTTTTTCTGTAAAACAGGCTCTGGGAAAAAACTTTTTCGGCCTGTCTGACCGTTCAGATTTAAAGCTGACCACAATTGATATAGAAAATTCTGAATTTACTTCACTGGATGATATAGAGGAGGCGATTTTTTCGGTTCAGAAAGCTTTCTGGCTTCTTGCCCTCCGGGAGCAGGAAGTAAGAGTGTCTAAAGATATGCTGGAAGAAGCCAGTAAGCTATACGAGGTTTACAAGGAAAAAAAGCCTTTGGGTCTGGTCGAGGCGGGTGAGTTTCTTGCAGTAGAGGCTTTGGTTGTAACCAGGGAAATATCCCTGAAATTAGCAGAATTGGCTCTTGAAACAGCAAATAATGACTTATTATTCCTGCTCAATGTCCCGGAAGCTGACACAAAGCTTATATTAAAGGATAATTTAAAGACCGAACCAAAGAAGGCAGATTTTTATGAGGAATTAAATCAGGCCTTAGGCAATAGAAGAGATTACAAGATTATTAAGAATGAATTAACAAAAAACGATATAGAGCTGGTAGTTAAAAAGAACGCTTTATTTCCTGAAATAGATTTAGAAGCAACTTTTTCCCGTAACAACCTGGACGATAATCCTGAGACAGCATGGGGCCATTTAGCCGGAGAAAACACCGATCAGCTTTATGTTGGCCTTAATCTCAAGTTTCCCTTAGAACAAAACGCTGAAAGAGCGGATCTTGAATTTACAAATTTAAAGAAACAGCAGCTGGCAGCTAAATTTCAGCAGATAGAAAGAAAAATAATAAAAGAGTTGAATAACGATGTCAATAAAGTAAATACTTATGCTAAACAGATAAGGTTATACGAAAAGACAGCAAGCCTGCAGAGGAGCAAGCTAGAGGAGGAAAAAAAGCGGCTTGCTTACGGCAGAAGCAATGCTGATACTCTTGTCCGTTATGAAGAAGACCTGTTTCAAGCTGAGCTGGCCTTGGCCACGTCCTTATATAATTACCGTTTAAGCCTTCTTGAACTGGATTTAGGCAAAAACATCCTTCTTGAAAAATACTGGCAAGATCCTTTGTAAAGACAAAAAATAAAAAAATTTTTTTAGGTTAAATTTTCAATTTTAAATTTTTAATTTTTTTTTATGAAAATAGCTGATTTTTCCGTAAAACATTCTTTACTGATAAATTTGATCTCTCTGTTTGTTCTTTTAGCCGGATTCTATACTCTTTTTATCTATAAAATCCGAAGGGAGGCTTTTCCCGAAGTATCTTACGATATTGTCTTGGTCAGCACAGTTTTCCCCGGAGCCGCTCCTGAGGAGGTAGAGCGCTTGGTAACAGTTCCTATAGAAAATGAGGTAAAGGGGGTTGACGGTATAGAGGAGATGAATTCTACATCTATAGAGAACCTTTCCAACATAATGGTAAAGATCAGCCAGGACGTCAAAGACAAGAGTAAAGTTGTTGATGATATAAAAGAAGCTGTTGACCGGGTCAGGGATCTTCCCAAGACGATAGAAGACGACCCTTCGGTTATAGAGATAACATCAGGAGAGATACCGGTAGTACAAATTGCCTTAAGCGGCGCTTTAGAAGAAACAGTGCTTCAGGATTATGCTGAAAGCCTGGAGGATGTGCTGGCGGATGTTCCCGGAGTTTCTTCGGTTTCCTTAAAGGGATTCAGAAACAAGGAAGTCTGGGTAGAAGTAGATCCGGATAAGGTTAAGGAACTGCACGTAAGCCTTGAAGAGGTAATGCAGGCCTTAAGTAATCAGAATATCAGCATACCTGGAGGAAAACTGCGCGGGGAGAAAGAATTCAGCATAAGGACTACAGGTGAATTTTTTACTACAGAAGACATCGAAAATGTTATCATCAGAGCTAATGAATTCGGTAATTGGCTGAGAGTTGGCGATGTAGCTAAAGTCCGTTTTGCTTTTGAGGATGAAGACGTTATCAATAAAAGTTACGGTACCCGCTCAGTAATACTTACTGTTATCAAGCGGGCAACCGGAGATACTGTAAAGATCGTAGAACTTGTCAAAAAAGAAACTGAGGCCTTTTTAAAAGATGTTGACCCTAAGTTAAAAGCTTCTTACATCAATGATATTTCCTACTATATAGAACGCAGGCTGGGAGTTCTTAAAAATAACGGCATTGTAGGGCTTTTTCTTGTCTGCTGTGTTTTGATGATTTTTTTAAATTTCCGGGTCGCTGCCCTTACTGCTTTAGGCATACCGATTGCTTTTTGCGCCACCCTGGCTGTCATGGGCTTTATTGACTTAAGCGTTAACCTGGTTACTATGTTCGGGCTGATAATAGTGCTGGGAATGCTGGTCGATGACGGGATAATTATTGCTGAAAACTGCACGCGTTATATTGAGCAAGGTATGGATCCGCGTCAGGCTGCCATTGTCGGAACTCAGGAAGTGGTAAAGCCGGTAACGAGCACGGTTATAACTACTATAGCAGCCTTTTGTCCCCTTTTATTTTTAGAAGGCATGTTAGGCAAGTTTATATGGGGAATACCTCTGGTTGTAATAATAGCCTTGATTGCTTCACTTTTTGAAGCCCTGGTAATTCTTCCTTCGCATTTTGCCGATTTTATCCACAAGGGCAGGAAGTTTAAATCCCGCAATGAAACGCCTTGGTTTAAGAAGCTGCTTGCTTTTTATACCAGAACCCTTAATAAAGCTTTAGATAACCGCTATAAAGTCTTGTTTGGTTTATTATGCCTTTTGGTTTTGACCGGAATCGTAGCCGCCAGGATGCCGTTTGTGCTTTTTTCATCTGAAGAGGGGATTGAACAGTTTTACATCCGGGCTGAGGCTCCGGCCGGGACAAATCTTTACGAGACCAACAAGCTGATGATCGAAGTTGAAAAAGCGGTAGAGAGCCTTCCTAAAAATCAGCTCGATGCTTATACAACCGATGTCGGGACCATTGGAGAGACCTGGATGTTTGATCCTTACGGCAAATCAGGAAGCCATAATGCCCAGATAACAGTTTATTTAACCCCATATTCCCAGCGGAAGAAGAGTGTCAACCAGATAATAGAGGAACTTCGGCCCAAAATAAAAAAGGTCCAGGGTTTTGACAAAATTTATTTTGAAAAGGGCCAGGGCGGACCACCGGTAGGAAAACCCATAGCTTTTCAAATAAGGGGTGAGGATTTTAAGATTTTGGATGAGATAGCTAATAAAGTAATTACTTATTTAGAGGGGCTGAAAGGAGTGTCTGATATAAGCAGTGATTACGAGGTAGGCCGGGGCGAAATAATGGTCAAGATTGACGAAGACAAAGCTGCCCAGGCTTATCTTACCGTAGGAGAAATAGCAGCGTCCATACGCCACGCCTTTAAAGGCGGTATAGCAACTTCTATCAAGCCGGTAAAAGCTGAAGAGGAGATAGATGTCTTAGTGCGTTTTCCAGAGGCCTTGCGCGACAAGAGGGATATTTTTGAAAAAGTGTTTATCCCTAATAAATTCGGTAATTTAGTGCCTTTAAAGGAGGTTGCAGAATTAGAGGATAGGATATCTATGGCCAGGATAAAGCATCTTGATGGAAAACGGGTGGTGACTATCCGGGCTGATGTCGATAAAAAAAATATCACCTCCTTGCAGGCAAATAACCTTTTGCTCAAAGAGTTTGCTTCGGTGCCAAAAGATTATCCTGGCTACCGTATAAGTTTTGGCGGCGAACAGGAAGAAAATATTAAATCAGCCCGTAGTTTTTTACAGGCTTTTACTTTGGCCTTTTTCCTCATATTTT
>JAFGHG010000178.1 GCA_016939345.1 Candidatus Omnitrophota bacterium | reverse complement strand
CCTCCAGGGCTTTAGTGAATGGGATATTTTTATGATTTTATGGTTTTTGTCCAAAAAAACTACATCTATAGGGAATCTCATGCAGAACATATGTATGGACGGAGCGTTGTAGAAAATCAACCCCTCGTCGGGATCGATACTCTCTCTAAACATCAAACCAAGCAGGCGCAAAATAAAATTATCAGCAACACTGGCATTTGCAACCACAGCCTGGTCAGTGCCTTTCTTTTTTATGGTATAGGTCATTTTTTTAACAAAGATACAAGATGTTCAGGTATTGCCATGGGTTTAAAGGTTTTATCCACGCAGACCAATAAAGTCAGGGCATTAACCAGCAATTGGCCTTCCCGGCTTATAGACTGACTGAACTCGATTGAAACATTCCTGAGCTTAGATATCTCTGTCTTTATATCCAGTTTATCAGCATAACGGGCCGGAGCTTTATAATCAACGTCTACATGCTTTACTACAAACCAGATACCTTTATCAGTCAAAGCCCTCAGCTCTATACCTTTGTCAGCAAAACACTCTGTCCTGGCTTCCTCAAAATATTTGTGGTAATTGGCATAATATACAACCCCTCCGCAATCTGTGTCGTGGTAATATATTTTTTTCTGGATTTTACTCATAGATTTATATTATATCATTTCCACACCGTAATTTCCACCTACGAAGTGCCACTTCGGGGGTGGAATAGGTTTTGCAGGAATGATTTCATATCGTAAGGCAGTTCGATCTCCAGACTTATTTTTTTCCGGCTCCGGGGATGGGTAAACTCTAAACAAGAAGCATGCAAAGCCAGCCTTTTGAAGTTGAGAGGAAAATCCCTGCGAAAAGCATATTTATCTTCACCTAATATGGGATGGCCGATATCAGCAAGCTGAATGCGCAGCTGGTTGGTCCTTCCGGTAAAAGGAGTAAGCTCAAGGAAACTGAACTTATCAAATTCTTTTATTACCCGGTATAAAGTCTTTGCTTTTTTAGCTTTTTCACCAAAACGCCTGCCTTCCTTATCCAGGATCTCGCCTTCTAAAAGGCCTTTTTTGCGTTTAAGCCTTCCTTTGACAAAACAAAGATATTTTTTGTTTATCAAAGACCTCCTGAACTGGTCCATGATATTTTTTTCGCAAAAATTGTCTTTGGCGTAGATTATCAATCCTGAGGTTTCACGGTCTAATCTATGACAGGGATATACTTTTACATTAAGGTCTTGGCGAAGAAGGGAAGTTAAAGTGTTTTTTTCTTTTTTAGGTGAAGGCTGGATAAGTATTTTAACCAGCTTATTGACTACGATTACAAACTCATCTTCAAATACCACCTTGTAAGCAGGCTTAGAATCAGACTTCATCCAAATATACCTTTTATCTCCTGCTGAAGCTGGAGCTTTAAAATCTTTCCGGTGGCATTTTTAGGCAGGCTGTCTTTAAAAATTACTTTCAAAGGGACTTTATAAGATGCCAGGTTAGCCCGCAGGTATTTTATTATCTCTGACTGCACCAGGTCTTTTGAACCGACCACGAAAGCAACCGGCACTTCTCCCCTATGCTTGTGCTCAGCACCCACAACAGCTGCTTCGTTTATCTTAGGATACTGATAAAGCAGGTCTTCGATCTCTCTTGGATAGACATTGAATCCCCGCACGTTTATCATCTCTTTGCTCCGGCCGATTATATATAAATAACCGTCTTCATCCTTCTTGGCCAGGTCACCGGTATAAAGCCAGCCGTCTTTTAATACCTCATATGTCTGGGCATCAAGCTTATAATAGCCCTGCATCACATTAGGCCCTTTTACCAAAAGCTCTCCCACTTCATCAACCTCTGCCTCCCGGCCGTCCTTAGTTACTACTTTTATAAAGACTTTATCGATAGGCAAACCTATTGAATCAGGCTTTCTTAAGCCTTTCAGAGGATTAAGGGATACGACCGGCGATGCCTCGGTCAAACCGTAACCTTGCAGGAGCGGGCGCCTGAATTTCTTCTCAAAGCGCTGCCAGACACTGCCCGGCAAAGCAGCAGCTCCGGAAATAGAAAGCCTTATGGGGTTTATCATGGAATTTAGAAGCCACTGCCAGGCAGATATTTTCATCTCACTTAGAATGCTAAAAATGGAAGGCACGCCGATAAAAATCGTAACCCGGTTCCTGAATATAGCCCTGACAATCCTTTTAAATGGGCGGACACTTCTCATGATGACAATCCTTGCTCCTTTATATATAGGAAGGCACATGCAGACCGTTGAGGCGAATGAGTGAAAAAGCGGCAGGATGCAGATTAGACAGTCCTTTTTGCTGAAATGAATTGCTTTTGCACAGGCTTTTACATTAGCGACTATGTTTTTGTGGCTTAAACAGACTCCTTTGGGCTTACCGGTAGTCCCTGAAGTATAAACTATCTGGGCCAGGTCTCCTTCGTTTATTTCAACAGCCACTTTTAAATCCTGGCTTTCCTGAATCAACTTGCTGAAATTAAGTGCCTGATTCTCGCCTTTTGGCAAGGGCGAACATATCAGATGATACAAAGTGCTTATTCGCGATAAAAGGTTTTTACTATCCTCTAATTTATCAATGGAACAAATGAGGACCTTTGCCTGGCTGTCTTCGAGTATATATCTGGTCTCTTCGCGCTTAAGCATATTGTTTATAGGAACGACTATAGCGCCTAAACGAAGAACTGCAAAAAAGGAATAAATGAACTCCCGGCAGTTCGGCAGCCAAATAGCTACCTTATCCTTTTTCCTTATTCCAATCTCATAAAGGGCCTGTGAGAGCCGTTGAGTGCTATGATACAAATGCCTGTAGTTTATTTGCTTTGAACCAAAAATCAAAGCTGTTCTTTTAGGAAAACTTGCCGATGCTGAATCCAGCAGCTGAACTAAATTATTTATTTTTTCCTGCGTAATCATTATTCTAAGTCTTCATACTACCTGTATTAAACAGCCGAAGAAGGCGCCTAAAGCATTGGAAATAATATCGCTGGCTTGAAAATCCCGGTAAGGGAGAAAAAACTGAACCAGCTCAAGCATAAAACCAAGTCCAAAAGCATAGGAAAAACTGAAAAACTTTACTCTTTTAAAGTTGTATTTCTGCAGTGTATTGACAATGACAAGCGATAAAAGCAAATACATAAGACCATGGATGATATTGTCTGAATAAGGAAAAACCAGCTTTTTTGGGGCTTTAACCGGCAAAACAGACAATACCACTATAAGCAGTGAATAAGAAAAAACTGTGAACCAGGAAAAGATAAAACTCATAAAACTGCCGAGTTTAAAAACGGGACAGGATTTCGTTAAGTTTTTTCTCTAAAAAATCGATCTGAACCGGCTTTACTACATAATCCTCATCATAAGCGCTGGCAGCCTGTATCTTAGTGTCCTCATCTCCTTTTGCTGAAAGCATTACCACCGGTATAGACAAGGTCTTTAAGGACTTTTTGAGCTTGGCAAGAACCTCAAAACCGTCCATATGCGGCATCATTATATCAAGAAGTATTGCATCGGGCTTGATCTTCTCGGCAAGCTTTAAACCTTCTTTACCGCTATTGGCAACGACCACTTTGTAGTTTCCCGATAGTTCAAGGTTTGCCTTTACAAAAAACGTTAAATCCTCTTCATCATCGATTATCAATACTGTCTTCACTTGGCACCTCCTTAAAAGCAAAAGTATTTAGAACCTTAACTTATTCTTTTTTGGCAACCGGCAAGGTAACCTTTACGCATGTACCCTTTCCAGGCTCTCCATCGATTGTCAAGTTGCCTTTATGGTTTTCGATTATCATCTTGGATATGGAAAGGCCGAGGCCTGTGCCTTTCTTGTCTCTTTTAGTGGTAAAGAAAGGCTCAAACAATTTGGAAAGATACTCCTTTTTTATGCCTTCTCCGGTATCGATTATCTCGATAACGCAACCCTGCTTTTCGCTGTCTGATTCCATTGAATCGACCTTATAAAGCTTTATGGTAATCTGACCTGCCTCGGTTATGGCTTCACTGGCATTCATCAAAAGGTTAAACAGGACCTGCTGAATCTGGTTTTTATCTGCCTTAACCAAAATATCCTCTTTGGAAAACTCAGTAATTATATCTACATTGACCAGCGAAGCCCTGTATTTAAAAAAAGATAAAGTATCGTTTAAAAGATCCTTGGGATTGATGACCTCAGTCCTTATTTCAGAAGGCATAGCAAACTTCAGGAGGTTACGGATAATGTGATCAGCCCTTAAGGTTGCTTCTTTTATCTTTCGTGTAGCCATTTGAACATCTTTATCTGACTTAGCCAGCTTTCTTTCCAGAAATTCTATGCCGCCGAGAATTATACCCAAAGGATTTTTCACTTCATGAGCTATTCCTGAAGAAAACCTTCCCAAGGCAGCCATCTTCTCAGACTGAACAAGGCCGAATTGAGCTTTCTTCAGCTTATCATAAGCATCTTTCAGCTGAAGATTAGCATTTATCCTCTCCTCTTCTATCCCTATTGCCGAAACAATTATACCTAGGAATTTTTTTGCTTCATCCCCCGGTATAAAGTCATTTCTGTAAAAAACACTTATCACTCCCACGGGCCTACCCCGACACTTTACTGCCTGGCCCATACAAGCCCTAAAAGCTGTATTGGCATTTGCTGCAGAAGAATTTACCTCCTGATTGCTGCCGAGATCATCCAGAACAAATATATTTTCATAATTCTTTTTTATAATGTCCTGACATATCTTTTCGTAAGGTTTAAGAGCCTCTAAATCTCCCGGTGAGGCATTGTATTGGCCGGCGCAATAAAAAGCATCTTGAGCATAATCAAACCTGTTATAAATAGCAAAACCTGCTCCGAGTATATCACCGCAGAGAATCACCAGTCTTTGTATGTTCTCTAAAGGCTCAACACCAAGGCTGATAAAGCCTTCATTTATCTTACTTACCTGTTCCTCTGATTTTTTTCGTTTGATAACCCCGGCTAAAGTATTAGCTGCTGCTGCTAAAAATTCCTCTTCTCTTTTATCCCGCTGGTGATCGCTGCTTAGAAATATATCCATTACCCCTTGAGCCCTCCCTGAACAGATTATAGGCACGCAATAATGGGAATATGACTTATAAGGGTCATTATCTTTATTTTCCCCTTCAAGCGAGTGGCTTATGAACTGAGGTATAGACGAAGAAGCAGCCATG
>JAFGHG010000177.1 GCA_016939345.1 Candidatus Omnitrophota bacterium | reverse complement strand
TTGTTCATGGCAGATATAAATTCAAAAACGCTGCTTAAAGCCGAAGAAAATTCGACCCTATCCATAGCTTCTACATAAGTCTGATTTAGTTTATCTAAACAAACCTTGAACCTCTCAGGGATCTGGTTAGGCCCCCGGCTTACTTTACCCTGAAGGTATTTCTCGGTCATGTTCAAGGTCCGGTAAACAAGATTGCCCAGATCATTGGCCAAGTCAGAATTTATCCGGTTAACCAGCGCTTTCCAGGAAAAGCTTCCGTCTGAGCCTACCGGTATTTCCCTTAGGAGAAAATATCTTAAAGCATCTACTGCAGATTGTTCATTTCCCGATAAAGAATCGCTCAAAGCCTTAATCAGATCGAAAGGATTGACGATGTTTCCTTTTGACTTGGACATCTTCTCCCCTTCGAACTTCCACCAGCCATGTGCAAAAATCAGCTTCGGCAGTTCAATATCCAGGGCTTTAAGCATTATCGGCCAAAAAATAGCGTGGTGTCTTAATATGTCTTTTCCGATAAAATGTATATCCGCCGGCCACCACTTTTTAAACCGTTCATCGTCCAAAAAAACCCCCACTCCGGTAATATAATTTATAAGGGCATCAAACCACACATAAACAACATATTTATCATCAAGGGGAAAATCCACCCCCCAAGACACTCTAGCCTTCGGGCGGGAAATGCAAAGGTCAGCAAGAACATTGTTATCTATAAAAGCTTTTACCTCGTTGTATCTTATGGAGGGTTTTATACATTGGGGATTTTCATCTAGATATTTTTTGAACCAATCGTAGTATTTGGATAAACGAAAGAAGTAATTCTCTTCTTCTATCTTCTCTATCTGCCTTTTGCAGTCCGGACAACCTCCGGCCTCTTTTACCTGGGTCTCTGTCCAGAAAGACTCACAAGGCACGCAGTAAAGAGCACTATAAGTATGCTTGTATATATCGCCTTTTTCATCCAGCTTAAGGATAAATTTCTTTACAACTTCAAGATGCTCTTTCTGAGTGGTCCTGATAAACTGGTCATAAGAAATATTGAGCTTTTCCCAGAGGTTTTTAAAATTCAATGACACCCTGTCAACGAAATCCTCAACTTGCTCGCCAGAAGCCAGGGCAGCCTCTTTTACTTTCTGTCCATGCTCGTCGGTTCCGGTAAGATAATATGTATCGCAGCCGTTATTTTTCTTAAAACGTATCAGGCTATCGCAGATTATGCTTGTATAAGCATGGCCTATGTGCGCACTGGCGTTCACATAGTATATAGGTGTGGTCAGGTAGAATTTATGCATTCTCTTCAAAATCGACTTTCTCCAGTCTTCCGTCCTCAAGTTCAACATAGGCAACTCTCTTCAATACGTTTACAGATAAAACCTTGCCTTTGCCCTGAGCAGTATTAAGAGACTGGCCTTCTTTGGGCAGGCCTTTTGAAAGCTCGCGGTAGTTTTTATATTCATAAGAAAGACAGCACATCAACCTTCCGCAAATCCCTGAGATCTTACCGGAGGTTAGAGGAAGCTTCTGGGTTTTAGCCATTTTCATGCTGACTGGTTCAAAATTCTTTAAAAACCTGCAGCAGCATAGACCCTGTCCGCAAGGCCCGATGCCACCAAAAAGCCTGGCTTCGTCTCTTACTCCTATCTGGCGCATTTCTATTCTTATCTTAAAAATCTTTGCCAGCTCCTTGACCAGCTCTCTGAAATCTATCCGGCCTTCAGAGGTAAAATAGAATACTATCTTCTTTTTATCAAAGGAATATTCGGCATCAACAAGTTTCATGTTAAGCTTGTACTCCCTCATCTTCCGGGCGCAAAGCTTCATGGCATCTTTAGCTTCCTGTTTATTGGTTTTTATCTGGGCAAGGTCCTCGGGAGAAAGTTTGCGGATTATCTTTTTAAAAGCCGACTCTTTATCGGAATCAGAATCAGCGCTGGTTGTGACATCGCTTATCTCTATTATTTCTCCATAATCCATACCTCTATCGGCTTCGACCACTACGTAATCATGGACATTGAGGTCCTCGCTTACCTGATAAGTCATAAGCTGGCCGGCTTCTCTTAATCTGACTAATGCCACTTTCATTTTTACCTCTCTATAATCTATTTTTTAATAAATTAAGGGCTAAATTGACATTTACCGTCTTAGAAACCTGATAAATCTTTAGTAATTCCTCCAGCAATAAGCATTTTTCCTGCCGGCGGTAAGAACTTAGAATTATCTCACACTCCCTATCCTTAAGCAACCTATTATTTCTATTGCCAATACCCGATGTGATATCTTCTCTTAAAATAAGGATAAAAGACCAAAGAAAAGAAACAAACTTCTTCCTGTCTCTAAAAACCATGTCTTTCCCTCTTAAAAAACTCAATACCTGCCCGCATTCCTCCAGTTCTTGCTCTTCTTGGATAAAAGGCAGAAATATCTTTCGGCAGCGCGAGATAATAGTTTCAGGCAGGCCCTCTAAAGAAGAAGCACAAAGCCCGATAAAAGAATTTTTAGGCGGTTCTTCAAGAGTCTTTAAAAAGGCGTTGGCTGCAGGCAGACTGAAAGCCTGGGCATCTTTTATAAGCAAGACTTTCTTAGGCAAAGAAAAACTCCTTAAAGATAGAAAGCCTATCCCCTGGCGGACAGCCTCTATTTTGATATTAAAACCCTCAGGTTCTATTATGAAAAGGTCAGGATGGTTTAATTCTTTTATCTGCTTACAGCTATAACAGGAATCACAGGGAGGATTTTCATCCTTACAGCTTATCAATTTTAGGATCTCTACAATAAGATTGTAATTATCTCCCAGAAAAAGATATGAAAAACCTAAAAGGTTTTTTTTCTGCAGGACTCTGAAATAATCAAGGATTAATTCTCTTTCTTGCATATCGGGATAGGAAAATGTCTATCTGTTTTGAAACCTGTGGAAAAATATCTTCTAAGCTGCCGCCGGCATTTATGACTTTTATTCTTTTAGGAAATTTTTCAGCCAGGGCCAGGTAACCTTTGCGCAGCCGGCTATGAAAGGTAAGCGGTCTTGATTCTATCCTGTCCTTTTTTTTAAGCCGTCTTAATCCCTTCAGCGGTTCTGTATCGAGGACCAAGGTCAAATCGGGATCTAGCCCCAAAGAAAACATCTTTACTGAAGACTCTGCTATTTTACCCAAACCCAGACCAAAACCCTGGTAGACCAGAGTAGAATCAAAAAAGCGGTCGCAGATTACTATATCAAAAAGGCCTAAGGCCTTGAACAATTTCTCTTCTATTAATTGAGTCCTTGCAGCCAGATATAAAAGCAACTCGGTATGGACACTAAGCCTGCTGTTTTTCTTATCAAGCAGGATTTCTCTTATCTTTTCTCCGACACAGGTCGAACCTGGCTCGCGAAAAACTTTCACCCTAAATCCTCTTTTTTTAAGAAAACTGCTTAAGTAGCTTATTACGCTGCTTTTGCCGCTGCCTTCAAGACCTTCTATTGTAATAAAAGCCGCCCTACTGCTTAGATTTTTCTTCGCCATGTGGTACCATCCTTTGTATCTTCAAGTATTATCCCCAGCGAATCCAGATCGCTTCGTATCTTGTCGGCTTGCTTATAATTCTTTTGCGCTTTATTTATATTTCTTATCCTTATCTTTTCCTCTATCTCCTGGTCACTGATTCCAGCCGGCGTATTGATACTGAAGGAAAAGGAAAAAATATCAGACATCTCTTTGATCGCCTCTCTGGCATAAGCTAATTTCTCATCTTTCTCCTTATCGCTGCCATCAAGCAATTCATTACAGGCGCTGACTAAATTAAAAAATACGCCTAGGCCTTTCGGCATATTAAAGTCATCGTCCATCTCTTCTATAAATTCATCGAGAAAATATACATTCTTTCCTTTATCGGCAAAAGGTATTTTTTTATCTATAAACCTCCCTTCTAAATACTTGTCAAGCCTGGAAAGGAGTATATAAATCCGTTCATAAGCTTTCTTTGCTTCATCCATCTTTTCCCAGGAAAAATCAACCGGGCTGCTATAGTGGGCTTGAAAATAAAAAATCTTTAAAATATCGGCAGGATATTTTTTTAGCACATCTTTGATGGTAACAAAATTTCCAAGAGACTTGGCCATCTTCTGTCCATTGATCGTCAGCAAACCATGATGAATCCAATATCTGGCAAAGGGCTTTGAGGTTAAACTTTCGGCCTGGGCGCGCTCATTTTCATGATGGGGAAAAATCAAATCTCTGCCTCCTCCGTGGATATCCAGAGTATCAGTATTTAAAAATTTCTGGCTCATAACTGAACACTCTATATGCCAGCCCGGCCTTCCCTTGCCCCAGGGGCTATCCCAGAACGGCTCATCATCTTTGGCTTTTTTCCAAAGAGCAAAATCAAGAGCATCTTCTTTAGAAAAATCAGAAACATCAGAAAGCATCTGTTCAATTATATTACCGGAAAGGCCGCCGTACTTTAGGTCTTTTTTAGTAGAAAAATAAATGCCGTCTTCTTTTTCATAAGCAAAGCCTTTGTCTATCAGGGCTTGTATATAATTCTGCATCTCTTTGATGTTTTCGGTAGCCTTTGGTTCGGCATCGGCAGAAGGTAAGCCCAAAGCAGCCAAATCATTATAATAACTTTCTATATAAGTCCTACCAACCTTAACAAAAGCTTCCTGCAAGGATATACCCTGCTCTTTTGCCCATATCCTGGCTTTATTGATTATTTTATCGTCAACATCGGTTATATTTCTCACAAAATTGACTTTATATCCTCTGAAAACAAGATATCTTCTTATAATCTCAAAAATGCAAAGAGAACGGGCATGGCCTATATGACAATCGTCATATACGGTTACCCCGCAGGTATACATCTTGACTTCTTTGCCCTTTAAAGGCCTGAATTCCTGCTTTGATCTTGTAATAGCATTGTATATCTTAAGCATTTTTGAAAGCTTTGGCTCTTTTCATCAAAACTATGACCACACAGGCCATGGCATTAACACCCCCTAGAATTGACAATCCCTCCTTAGATTTAATCTTTAAATTAATGTTCTTTACGGAAATTATCTTTCTTAGCGATGAAATTATTCTCTTCTTATATTTTATAAGCCTTGGTTTTTCGGCAATAATCGTGATGTCCAGGTTAACTGTTTTGAAGTTTTTAGAAGTCTTTTTTAAAATCTCCTTAACTATCAATTTGCTGTCAATGTTCTTGCAAGACTTGTCTTCAGGAGGAAAATAGTCTCCGATATCGCCTATTACCGTTGCTCCGCAAAGGGCATCGCTTATAGCATGCAGGACTACATCGCCGTCAGAAACAGCCTCAAGGCCGAAAGGGCAAGGGATAACTGATCCGCCCAGAATAAGCTTTTTTTTCTTTTTGCTTATCCTGTGAACATCAAAACCAAAACCAACCCTGTACTCCTTCATTACATCCTAATGAATTCAGGGACTAGGGATTAGGGTATGGGGTTTTCTTCCCCCCTTACCCTTATCCCTTTACCCTACACCCTATTATTGCTTTTGCTATCTCTACATCTTCAGGGTAAGTTATTTTTATGTTTGTCCTTTCTCCCTCTATAACCTTAACTTTAACTCCTAAAGATTCAACTGCCTGAGCATCGTCAAATAAATATTTTTTACCTCTCTTATCAAAAGCCCTGAGTATCAATTCCTTTCTAAAAGCCTGAGGAGTCTGCACAGAAACTATCTTATCCCTGTCCAGAGTCTTCCTTGCATAGCCTTTCTTACCCACAAACTTCAATGTATCCCTGGGTTTTAAAGCACAGATCACTGCCTGATTTTTTTTAAGCTCTTTGATTATATTTAAAACCAATTTCCTGCTGGCAAGCGGCCGGGCCCCGTCGTGAATAAGCACATAATCTATGTCATCGCCTAAAAAACCCAGGCCGTTTTTTACTGAGTCCTGGCGCCTCGGGCCTCCTTTAACAAAAAAGACCCCGAGCTTTTTGGCTTTATAAGGGCTAATTAATTTCTTAGCTAAAGATATATGCTTATCCTGCATGACCAAAACTATATTTTTTATCTGTTTTATGCCTGCAAACAAACAAAAAGAATGATAAAAAAGCGGCTTTGCCGATAAGCTCAAAGTAGTCTTGTCAGTCTTACCCAGCCTCCTGCCAGAGCCGGCGCATACTATTATAGCTGCGATATTCATTTAGATATTCTGCTCAAGAAATCTTTGTAAAAACAATCCGGCCGCTTGAGCTTTGAAGAACCGAGGATACTTCTACTGTGACGGTCTTGCCGATCAGGCGCTTGGCGCCTTCAACTACGACCATAGTCCCGTCTTCCAGATAGCCTATTGCCTGATTGTGCTCTTTTCCTTCCTTGATCAATTTCAAAGAAAATTTCTGACCGGCAACAAAAGTCGGCTTAAGAGCATTGGCCAGATCATTGATATTTAAAACATTGACTCCCTGAAGCTGGGCTATGCGGTTTAGATTATAATCAGTAGTCAAGACCTTAGAATCAAGGTGCTGGGCCAGACGCACGATCTTCTCGTCTACGCTCTTTACATCGTCAATACTCTGATCCAGGACCTGGACTTCAATATTTTGCTCTTTCTTTAAAGCGTGAAGTATTTCTATGCCCCGTTTTCCTTTTTGGCGTTTCATGTGATCGGTTGAATCAGCCAGTGCATGAAGTTCATTAAGCACGAAACGGGGAACCACAAACTTTGCTTCGATGAATTTAGTCTTTACTATATCCAGGATTCTTCCGTCGATGATACTGCTGGTATCGATTACAATCGATTCCTCTTTCAACTCCTGGCGTTTAAACTTTACATAAGGTATTACCAGGTTAAATTCATCCTTGCCTTTTATTCCGAGAGTAAGACCTAGGTAAACAAAGACGAAGGTAACGAACATCTTGGTGTTATCAATGAAATCATGAGGTATATCTTCTCTTAATGGCAGCTGGTTCAAAGTCTCTCCCAGAACCCAGGCTATTAAAAGACCCAAAAAAATCCCAAATACTGCGCTGGACAGCCCTTTTAATGAAACCTGGCGGGCAAAAGTCTCAAAAAGAACTATGACTATTCCAATGCCAGCCCCAATACTTGCTAGAAGAATAGCCTTTTCTCCGCCGAGAGAATAACCCATAGCCCCGAAAATAAGAACGAATAACACTCTTAAAAAAATTAAAGTTATCATTTAAACCTCCTCAAATGATTGACCAGAAAAAATTAAATCATTAAAAAAAAAATTTACTTAAAAAAGGCCTTAACGACTTCATTCAAGCTGGAATATCCCTGATAGTTCACCTTCAATGCCTTATCCACCTCCTTTAGGTTTGATTCAGGAATAATACAATTTTTAAAATCGGCCCTTTCAACTTCTTTTAAGCGCAAATTTATATTATTTACCCTCCTTAATTCACCGGCTAGCCCTACTTCGGCAATAAAAACAGTACTGGCTGCGATGTCCATATCTTTAAGGCTTGAGATTATTGCCATTATCGCTCCCAGGTCTGTTGCCGGATCATTGATTCTTATGCCTCCGGCGACATTTAGAAAAACATCTTCGCTGGAAAAAGACATGCGCAGCCTTTTCTCGATTATAGCTATCAAGAGAGAAAAACGGTTAAAATCGAAACCAAGGCTTCTTCTTCTGGGAACACCGAAATTAGCCCTGCTGGCTAAAGCCTGCAGCTCTATCAATATAGGCCTTAAACCTTCTATAGTACAAACCACACAGCTTCCCGAGAAAGAGCTTTCCCTGTGGGGCAGGAAAATATCGGTCATCTCTTTTAACTCTACCAGGCCCGAAGACTTCATTTCAAAGACCGCGATGTCGCCGGTAGGTCCAAAACGGTTTTTTATCGACCTCAAAATCCGGTAATTTGAAAGCATTTCTCCTTCAAAATAAAGAACGCAATCGACTATATGTTCAAGAAGCTTAGGACCGGCAATGGCTCCATCCTTAGTCACATGGCCTACTATCAAAACAACAACACCAAAAGTCTTGGCTATTTTTGTAAGATAATCAGCACAAGCCCTTATCTGGGAAATGCTTCCCTTAGCTCCTTCAGACGAGGCCAGGTTAACTACCTGAATAGAATCTATAACTACAAACTTAAAGTTGTTTTCCTTTATGTATTCAAAGATATTTTCAAGCTGGTCCTCTCCGGATATGAAAACTTTGCTGTAATCATTGTCAGTAAGCCTTTTTGAACGTAGACTTATCTGCTCTGGCGACTCTTCAGCACTTACATAAAGGGTCTTATCAATTGTAGAAAGCTTGGAGCAAACCTCAAGCAAAAGCGTAGACTTGCCCACTCCCGGAGCCCCTCCGACCAAAATCACCGAACCTTCTACAAGGCCGCCGCCAAGTATCCTGTCCAACTGGCTCATGCCGGTTGTTATTCTCCGGGCATCATTTTCTTCGATGCCTTTAAGAAGCCGGGGAGGACTTTTAATTGTTATGGTATCAGCCTTTACCTCATTTTCCTGGGCGAAAGTTTCCCAGCCGTCGCACATCGGACACTTGCCAAGCCATTTTATCGATTTATAACCGCACTCGCTGCAGTGATACATATTATCTGTACCTAACTATTAGCAAAAACGTCTATCGGTTACGGTTACGAAGCCCGTAACGTAGTTGGGTTAGGGTAACGTCTTTGCTTTTTTATTCTACCTAACCGTTACCGCTACCAATATTGTTCGAAAGGACTATCGCCTGCGTTGCTCTCGAGGTTTGTGAAGCAATTTCCAGGGATTATCTTTTAATTCCTTGATGAACTCCTCCGTTACCTGGTAAAGTGAATCATCATAGAACAGCCTTCCGACTGTCCCGCTTTTATTTTTTGTATCATCGATCAATCCGTTTAAATTTGCAGTCAGGCTCTCTATATTGGCAAGAGAGTTCTCAAGCGAAGTCTTGATCTCTCCTTCTTTAACAAAAGCGCTGACTTCTTTCATGGTCTTGGTAAAATTAGCAAAAACGCTGAAAAGAGGTATCGGCGAAATACCTTCAACAACCTCTCCTTTTACCAGATAACTTTTAACCTCCTCAGGGGGTATTATCTCCAGGTATTTTTCCCCAAATAAGCTCAAACTGTTTATTATAAACCTGGAATCGCGCGGTATCTTTATATCTTCCTGTATGTGGGTTTTAACGAACACCAAGGGTCTTCCTTTTCTTTCTCTTATAGATACATCGTTGACCTCGCCTATATCAACCCCGCAAAAACGCACAGGCGATGCAGCTCTCAAGCCTTCGCCGAATTCAAAGGTTACGACTATCGGATAAGAACCTTTTAAAAAGGAAACGTTCTTCATGGAAAGAAGGGTGATAAAAAATAGAATAAACCCTATAGTAAAAAAACTTCCTACTTTTAGATAAGATAAGGCCTTTTTTCCTTCAAATATATTTTTTATCATCTTTATTACCTCCTATATACATTACTTTTAATCAAGTTTAAATCAAAAATTTGAATATTGGGATTCTGAAAATTTTAATATTGTTTCGAAGTTCGTATTTCGATATTCGGATTTTAATGACCTGAACTGCTGATTATATCTGCTATACCTCCATCTCTTTTATCGGGCCGCCTGAGGAACCCTGCATAAATTGTATCAGTCTCTGGTCATTTGATCCTTCCAAGTCTTTTTTATCTCCCTGGAATATTATCTTTCCTCCTAAAAGAAAAGCCAGCCTGTCGGCAAGCTGCAACCCTACAACCAAATCATGGGTAACAACAACCGAAGTTATGGATAAGCGTGTATGAAGATCTTCTATAAGAGCAACTATCTTATCCACCGCTATCGGGTCTATTCCGGTGGTTGGTTCATCATATATCAGGATCTTGGGATTAAATATAACTGCCCTGGCAATAGCCACTCTTTTTTTCATTCCTCCGCTCAATTCATAAGGATGGAGGTCTTCAATGCCTTTCAAACCTACCAGAGCAAGAGTTTCGGTAACTTTCTTTCTTATAACCGATTTCTTCAAGTTTGTATGCTGGTAGAGAAAAAATCCCACATTCTCTTCTATGGTCAGAAAATCGAAGAGTGCCGAGCTTTGAAACACCAGCCCGAACTGCAGGCGCACCTTTTCCAAATGTGCCTTATCAAGCTGGGTGATATCTGTACCGTCGATCTTAATAGCCCCTGAATCAGGCCTTAGCAGGCCTATTATATTTTTCAAAAGAACTGTCTTGCCGGCGCCGCTTCTGCCGATAAGAAGAAAATTCTCACCCTTGTTGACTTTAAGGTTTACTCCCTTTAAGACCTCTTTATTGCCGAATGATTTTTGCAGGTTTCTTATCTCTATCATACCCAGATAAAATAAAAAAGTGCTGTTAAAATGCAGTCACAAATAATTATCAATAAAAAAGACCTTACTATGGCATTGGTTACGGCTTTTGATACATCAATAGAAGAAAAAGGCCTTAACCCTTCGAAACAGGAAATAAAAGTTATTATGCTGCCGAAAAATAAGCTTTTAAGCAGGCCGCTGGCAACATCCTTCAAGGCCAAAGCATCAAAGGTCATCCTAAAATAAAGACCGGACTGTATTCCGAACTTAAAAAAACCCACCAGGTACCCGCCGACAATACCCATAAAATCTGCATAAATAATAAGTATGGGCATACATAGAAGCAAAGATATAAATTTTGGCACAACTAAATAATCTATGGGCTCGACTCCAAAAGCTTCGAGAGCATCTACCTGTTCGCTGATTTTCATCGAGCCTATCCCGGCTGTGATTGATGCTCCGCTTCTTGCCGCTACGATCAAAGAGCCTATGACCGGGCCTAGCTCCCTCACCAGCGAAAGGGCGACTAAAGAAGCTAAGTGTATCTCTGAACTGAATTCTTTCAACTGGTAGGCTGTCTGAAAAGCCAAAATCATTCCTATAAAAAAGGATATTATGGTGACCAGAGGAAAACTGTCGATGCCGATAAATATAATCTCGCGTCCAAGTTCCTTGATGTTTCTCTTTTTGCAGAATAACCAGTAGAAAGTATCCTTAACAAAATATGATACTTTTCCTATATAGCGGATCAATCTGAAAAAATTTACCAACAAGATCATCAAAATTCTTTCCTTCTTTCAAACCCCAGGATGGTGCGGTCAGACTCCATGCGCAGTTTTAAAAATTGTTCATCTTTCCAGTTATAGCGCAGCTCTGTACCTGTATCAAGATCGGCATTATTCTCATTAAGGTCTTTGTTTGTATTGATAAAGACATCTATTCTTTCATCCACGTTTTTCCTCAATCCGGCATTGGTCCTGTTTTCTGAAAAGACCTGCCAATCCCCAAAGAAGACTTTATGGGCCACAAACTCAGGATTGGGTATTATAGGATTGGAAAAATCCCTTATATCAAGGACCTTGCCGTGTTCATACTCAAATACACTTCCGTCATGCAAAACTATTTCGGAATCGGTTATGTTTAAAACCGGAGGGCTTCCTAAAAAATCAAGGCGCAGTTTCTTAAAAGCCTGGCTTTCACATACACCCTCTTCGACAGTCAGATATCCGCTGGCAAGACAACTATTTATATCCCCCCATATCTTTGATTTTACCTGGATGAAACCTTCAAGAAATTCTGAATCCTCCTGCCAGCTGCCCTCTAAGTTAAAAGCTATTTTTTTGCTTTCTAGGTCAAAGTTGCCGGTTAAGGAATATCCAGGGATCGAAAGCTGATCCACAAAAATAACCGGTCCCTGCTTGGTTATTTTAGCTTTAAGCCACTCAACAGCATTACCGTTAAAAGTTATGTCTTGGCCTTCGACAGCAAACACCAGAGAACTTCCTTGCTTCTCAAATTGAAAAGAAAAAGTGCCGTCTATGGTGATGTCGCCTAAGTGCAGGTCTTTTAGACGAATTTTTTTTTCAACTGCATCAAGTTCAATAGTGTTTGAGGGAGAAGAAAAAACACTTTGCGCAGGACTGCAGACGATGAAAAGGAGAAAAACAAAAAATATTTTCATTCAAATTTCAAAACTTCTCCCTTACGCGCTACTTTTATCTTTGCCAGCTTATCCAAAGGCATATTTTTGAGTTTATCTTTAAAGGTGCCTCTTATTATATCCTCAGCAAGAGGGTCTTCCAAAAATCTTTGGATTACCCTTTTAAGCGGCCTTGCACCGAAAACCGGATCAAAACCTTTTTCGATAAAAAAATCCTTGGCTTTTGAATCAAGCACAACTTCAAAATGCTGGTCTTTAAGCCGGTCGTTAACATAACCTATCTCTATTGTAACTATTTTCTCCAGTGCTTCCTTATCCAAGGAACGAAAGACTATAACCTCATCCATACGGTTTATGAATTCCGGCTTGAAAACTTTCTTGATCTCTTCCAAAAGCAGGTTTTTCATGGTCTCATAACTTATCTCTTCTGTCTGCTCGGTAAAACCCAATGATCCGCGTTTTCTGATGATGTCAGCTCCGACATTAGAAGTCATAAGCAAGATGACATTACGAAAGTCTACTCTTCTGCCGTAACTGTCAGTAAGCCTACCCTCCTCTAAAATCTGTAAAAGCAGGTTAAAAACATCGGGGTGAGCCTTTTCTATTTCATCAAGCAAGACTACCGAATAAGGCCTTCTCCTGACCCTTTCAGTCAGCTGGCCACCCTCTTCGTATCCGACATATCCCGGAGGTGCTCCTATCAATCGCGAAACATTGAACTTCTCCATGTACTCGCTCATATCTATCTGGATTAAAGCATCAGCATTGCCAAACATAAATTCAGCCAGAGCCCTGGCCAAAAGAGTTTTACCTACTCCGGTAGGACCGAGAAACATAAACGAACCTATGGGCCTGCGGGGCTCTTTAATCCCGGCCCGGGAACGTCTCACAGAACGGGCTATCGCGTCTACGGCTTCCCTTTGACCTATAACTCTTTTATCAAGTTCCTCTTCTATCTTAAGTAGTTTTTCCGTTTCTTTTTGTTCCAGCCGGTAAATAGGTACGCCGGTTATCTGTGAAACCAGCTGGGCAACAGCATCTTCATTGACTTCAGGGGTGATCTGATCCCGTTTTTTACTCCATGTCCGGCGTAAATTCTCAAGCTGCAAACGCAGGGTCTTTTCTTCATCGCGAAGCCTGGCAGCTTTTTCAAAGTCCTGCTGTTTTATCAAAGCTTCTTTTTCGGTAACAATATTTATTATTTTCTCTTCCAGATCCTTTATGTCTTTCGGAGCTGTAAGCACTGCCAGTCTTGAACGGGCTCCTGATTCATCGATAAGGTCTATTGCCTTATCAGGCAGAAACCTTCCGGAAATATAGCGGTCTGAAAGTTTTGCTGCTGCATTTAAAGAGTCGTCGGTGAATTTTACCCGGTGATGAGCCTCAAACTTATCACGCAATCCTTCAAGGATCTTGATTGTTTCATCAACCGTATTGGGCTCGACAAAAATAGGCTGGAATCTCCTCTCAAGAGCTGAATCCTTTTCAATATGTTTACGGTATTCATCAAGAGTGGTTGCTCCGATGCATTGAATCTCCCCTCTGGATAACGCCGGTTTTAAGATATTAGAAGCATCTATGGCACCTTCGGCAGCTCCGGCCCCCACCAAGGTGTGGAGTTCATCGATAAAAATAATTACATCCTTGGAGCGCTTTATCTCCTCCATTACAGCTTTAATCCTTTCTTCAAACTGACCCCGGTATTTTGTTCCAGCTATCATAAGAGCTAAATCAAGCACAACTATCCTTTTATCTCTTAAGACTTCAGGTACATCTCCGGTTATTATATCGGTAGCCAGCCCTTCGACTATGGCGGTTTTTCCTACTCCTGCCTCTCCCAAAAGAACGGGATTGTTTTTTGTCCTGCGCGATAGAATCTGGATGACCCTTTCTATTTCAGATTTTCTTCCGATAACCGGATCAAGATTTCCGTCACGAGTCAACTTAGTCAAATCCCGGCCAAAAGAATCCAGAGCCGGAGTCTTTGATGGGCTGCTGCTTCCCACAGAACCGGGAGCAGAAGGGGTGCTGCCTCCTAAAAGTGCACCTATTTCATCTTTTACCCGTTTAAGATCTACACCCATAGAAAAAAGCACCTGGGAAGCTATACCTTCTTCTTCCCTTAATAATCCCAGCAAAATATGCTCTGTTCCGATATAATTATGTCCAAGGTTCCTTGCTTCTTCAGCTGATAACTCAAGGGCCTTTTTTGCCCTGGGAGTAAAGGGTATATCGCCCAAAACAGAACCAACACTACCTGAAGATATTAGTTTTTCGATCTCTATTCTGAGCCGTTCCAGGTCTACGCCGGAATTCTGAAGCACTGCACAAGCAACACCTTCGCCTTCTCTGATCAAGCCTAAAAGTATGTGTTCTGTGCCTATATAATCATGATTAAAACGCCTTGCTTCTTCTTTAGCAAGTACTAATACTTTCCTTGCCCGTTCGGTAAATCTGTTAAACATTATTATCCTCCTTTAAAAAACACCGTTGGTTCAACTATTATACAATTTTTTAATTAGAAAAATTCTCTCTTAAAATAGAAGCCCGGATGAAATCTCTTTCGTTTTCGTTTAAGGGCTTACCTTCGATTTTTTGTAAATGTGCAGGCTGGATAACAATAAAAAGCCTGTTTAATAAATTACGTCCTAAACCTTTGGGCGATAAGTCATTATCTCTAATTATACCCAAATCTAAACCCAAAGACAAGATAGAAAGATGGCTCAACGCTTCTTTGCTGGTAATCAAACGCGAATTTTTCATAACCCCCAAAGCCCTCCATACATTGTCTTCTAAGTTAATCCTGTGCTTTTTGAGCAGGGTATCTCTGGCATCTATTTCCTGTCCCTTTACCTGGTTTACAACCCCGCTGAGATTGCCGATTAATTCCTGCTCAGATAAGCCTAGACTTATCTGGTTTGAAATCTGGAAAAAATCGCCCAAAGCCTGGGTCCCCTCGCCGAACAGCCCCCTAGTAGTAAATGAAATCCTGGCTAAGAGCTCAAGTATCTTATTTATTCTTTTAGTAAGAATCAAGGCCGGCAGATGAAGCATGCATGAAGCTCTTAGGGCTGTTCCCACATTTGTCGGGCAAGCTGTCAAGAATCCCAGGTCAGGCAAAAATGAAAAAGAAAGTTTATTACTGAAAGCATTATCAATTGAGTCCAGCGTATTCCAGCATTTTTGAAGATCAAAACCTGAAGCTAATACTTGCATCCTTAGATGGTCTTCTTCATTTATCATTATCGATATCTCTTCGTCATGGCCAAGTATAAGACCCCGGCCTTCGTCTGAGGCTATATACTCCTGGCTTACCAGGTGCCTCTCTAGAAGTAATTGTTTATCCAGGCTGTCAATATCCTTAAGGTGGTAAAAACCGCAATTTTTAAGGCCTTCTATGCTGCCGTGAACATCTTTTACCATCTCAACAACCTTTTGTTTTTCTTTAGCTGCTGATCTAAAAGGAAAAGGAATATTTGACAGATTGCGGGCTAAACGGATACGCGTAGAAAAGACTATTTCCGATTCCGGGCCCCTGCCGCTTAACCAGCTGCTTTGATTGTTTAAAAACTCATCAAACATTCTTTTGCTTCTCAATATTTTTTATTTCGTCCCTCAGACGCGCCGCTTCCTCATACTCTTCAAGCTGTATGGCTCT
>JAFGHG010000176.1 GCA_016939345.1 Candidatus Omnitrophota bacterium | reverse complement strand
TCAGGTGTTTTTCTCCGGCTGCCATCCCTATCAATGAAGAAGAATTTATTTTAATCCATTCTAAAAATATAGAAGAAATAAGTGCGGAAAACTCATCAGATTTAATTTTATTGATTAGCTTTATTTTTTTGACGGCTATGGTTTTAGGTTTCAAATCCGCAGATTTAAGCCAAAAAAACTCAAGCACCCGGTTTTTGGGCAAGGGTATGAGCCGAAGATCATTTACTTCTATTGTTTTAGCATCCTGTCTTTTGTCTGGTTTTTCTAAAGGGGTTAAGGCAGATATTAAAGATGACTTAAAGCCATTAGGAGCTCTTGAAAGGAGTTTCTACCAGCATTGCTATGAATTAGGGTACCAAGACCCTAAATTAACTGCCCGAAAACTTACCGGCTTAGCCCAGAGCTGGAAGGATGAAAAAGGCGAACAGCTTTTAACAAAATGGCATCAGAGGTTAAGCAGTGATGATGAAGATGCAGCATTTAAGGTAGCAGATGAATTAGCAACTGTTATAAATAATAAATTTTCTTATAAGCTACCAACTTTCAGTCTTTATGATTTGGCTTTTAAGGGTGAAGGCAATTGTTTGAGCATGAGCGCTTTTTTCTTTTATATTGCCAGAAGCCTTGGGCTTGAAGTTAAGCCTATAATGTTTTTTGATTATGCCTTGAGAGGAGAAGTTAACGATAACAAGAAAATATTCGATTATTCACATTTCGCTATTATTGTAGAGAGCAAGGAATCATTTGGATACTTCGATCCATCTTCTCATAGAGTAAATATCCCTTTTGGTCCTTATGAATATGAGGGATCCTTTACCAAAAAAGCAAACTTTCTATTAATTAATATCCCAAGTTTAAATAGATATTATAAAAAAGCTAGGATATGCAATCCAGAAAGTTTAATCAGCGCTGAATTTCATTCCCGGGCCAGGCAGATAGTTGATAAAGATAAACATAAGCAATTTCATTTGGCAAGGGATCTTTATGCAAAAGCTTATGCCTTAGATGAAAGCAATGAACAGATATTGGTCGACCTGGCAGTTTTAAACACCAAATTAGGCAGAGTACAAGCAGTAATCCGAGATTTGAATAAGGCGATTTCGCTTAATCCTTTTTCATCAGAAGCTTATGTTCTTCGTTCAGGTTACTACTATCAAGTGGAGAAAGATCTGAAGGCTGCCTTAAGAGACTTTAACACTGCATGTAAATGTGAACCTCTTTTAGAAAATTCACTTGAAGCTTTACGCTGCAGGGCAACTATTCTTGGAGAACTTGGTTATTTTGAACAGGCTTTGGAACTTTATGAACGGGCCATGATTATAGATTCCAATGATGCCAACCTTTACTTTAACCGCAGTCTAATATATGCAAATTTAGGCAGAAAAGAAGATGCCTATAAAGATTATCAGCGTGCTAAAGATATAATCAAAACCGAATCAGATACCTCTAGAGAAGTCGCCCTAGCACTCAAAAGACTTGGAGTAGATACCGAATCAACTGTTGTCTACAATGTAGTTTTGGGCGCAGGATTGTTAATCTTAAGCAGTTATCTAGGTGTATCATACCTGAAAAAGTACCGCGACAACGACTCTGAACACAAAAATAAGAATCAAGTTCATAATATAACAGCAGCCGGCCAATTCGCCGCAGCAAAACAATATCCGGAATACGCCGATGAATTCAATTATATAGGTAAGGCCTTGCTCGAAATAGTTACCCGGGCTGATGAAAGAGGCTGGATAGAGTTAAGAGGCCCGCCAGAAGATTTTGCCGTTGCCAGGCATAATGCCGGCGGCAGTATTAGCTGGAATATAACAATTGATCAGATAAGAGATATTTGCCCCTTAAGCTCTCATATCATACCTCAGATCATAGTACATGAGCTCATGCCTGACGAGAGAGAGGCGCTTGGTGCCCAAATCAGACTTTTTGAATTTTTTTCAAGAGATCTTCTTACTAATCGTTCAAAAAAGCCTGACGATAGCCTGCCTAAAATACAAGGTTTGACCAGAAGTGTCCAAGCTTATTTAGGGTTAGTAAAGGCCGGAGATTTAAGCGCCAGGCCCCAGAGAAAAATAGGCGTTTCCAGTGTGACCTTAGAACATACTCAACCATTAGTTTTGTGGCTTAAGCTTCAGCTTTCAATGCTTAATATTCTTTTTGATAGGGGATTAGAATATAGAATTGCCCCTTCAGATTATTACACTGATGCTTTTGTCATCGTTAGCGCCGGATATACAGATATAGACGGCAGAGGAGCCCTTGATTCTGATTTCGTATTTGCTATTCGTAACAAAAGAATAAAGTTAGCGGTTATGAACCCGAGCCAAAAGGCTTTTCAGATACAGGAGGTTTTAAGTAATCTTTGTGATAGGGCTCTTGATAGAAATACAGCTTTTTGGTTTTTTAAATACCTTGAAGAAGGCGTATTGCTTGATGAAGTCGTATTCGGACGCTTGGATGAAAGAGAAGAACAGGAATTATTGCTTCATGAAAACAGTCTTGTTCTTGCCATGCCCAAGGAATTGAGAGATAGATTTGTTGCCGATTTAATTAGAAAATCTGACAGAGGTGACGTTGTCAGAGATAGATTAAGGTTGTCGTATGCCTTGGATATATTAGCCAGCGATGATAGCTATTTTGACCTTATAGAAAATATAAATTTACGACAAGAAAAAGGGCATGATTATTTGGCAGGAAGGGATTCCCAAATGGGTAATAATATATTGGAATTTGAACCGGATAGCCGGGATTACATTGTGGCTAGAACCGGACAATTTGATGAGAGCAAATTTGTTCTCCATCCCATAACTGCCCGGGCTATGCATGAAGCTGCTCTGGATACTGAAAATTCTCTTTTTGCCGAAGAGTTTAACAGGCTTGGCAATGCTTTGCTTTTTATTGTTGAAAAAGCAAAAGATACGGGAATGCTTGGAGATTTGCCTTGTGAAAGCAGAGATTTTGCTGTTGCCCGCAGGCTTGCCACGGGTGTTGTTGACTGGCCGATAGTGCCTTCGGGAAGCAGAGAAGACGCCGTTGCTTTTATAGAAAAAGAATTAGATGAATCAATTTACGATTCAGAGTTTGTAATAGAGGCAATCGATGAGCATGAGAATTATGAAAGCGAAGAAGAGGGCCTGGAAGGGCTGGTCTATTATTTTTCGAAAATGGCTGTTCTTGAAGATATATCGGTAGGGCCGGACTATGTTGATCCCACAAGAGCAGTTACCGAACGCTGCCTTGCTGCTTATCTAGGAGACCATGGTGATGCTTCTTATAATGAATCAGAAAGGACAGTTGGCTCTATTTCTCATAGGTTGATAGAGGAGGGAGCGCATAGAGAAGTCGTTGAATATTTTACCTATAAATTAATGAGTTTGAATTATTACGAACAATTAAAAGCAAAATTAGCAGGTCTGGAAGAATTATCAGCAGATTTGACTTCCTTAATAAATACCCTGGCAAAAGATGAAAATAATATTTATCAGGTTAAAGAAATACTTGATGCTTTAATATCTTTGCGGCTTATTTTTTCTGAAGATATAAGGGAGCGGTTAGTTTTACTAAAAAGCATGGCCGAATTTATAGATTCAGAGATCAGGCCTAAGTTGGGTGTAAACATCAACACTGAAACTTTAATATTTCATTTGGCCAGTTATGAAATCAAGGTTTTAGAAGGTTTGTTTTCAGTAATAAGAAAAACCCTTGCATACCAGCCGCAAGTATCAAGAAGATTGAATAGAGGAATTGTGCGCCTTGACCGCGGCTCAGGCTTCATTGCTTACGAGACTGAAGGTCATTATATTATTTTAACCAATACCCACGTTATCCCGGGCCAGGAAAAGGTAAAGGTCGATGTAAGAAGAGGAAAATCTTATCTTTGGCTTGGTTATGCCGATGTTATCTTACGTAATCGAAAAGAAATATCAATACTTGATGATGTTGCTATTCTTGCATTAAAAAAAGATAGGCTCAATACAGAAGTCTATAGATTGAAACCGCTTGAAGTATTCACCAGGCCAGAGCAGGGGTCTATTGCAGTACTAAGAAGCGGATACAATGATAATGTCTGCGGCGGCGTATTTTTTAGTGCATCAGGAATTGCTTTTCTTGACGGTGCTTTGGGTATGCCCGGGGATTCAGGTTCTCCCATCGTGGCCAGGCTTGGCAATAAATATTATAGTCTTGCTATAAATACAAGAAATAGCAATCAAGGGGTAATGATCAGCCCTAAGAGCCGCAATGAAATGCTTGAAGCCTTAAATAAGAAAAAATCATCTTTCAGGTGGATTCATAAAGGCAGGCACGAGAAAATTGCGGTTAGAGAGTTTTTAAAAAGCCTTGATTTTTCATCTAAAGAGCCCCAAACATTAGCAAATTCTTACGGGCTTATCCTGGCAGCTTTAATAGTCGCAGCTATTTTCCTTATAATCCTTGGAAAAAAATTCTTGCTATTCTTCGGATACATCCGTTTTCTTGACGATTTAAAGTCGCCTTTCAGTGCTAATTATGTTGGAGAGAAGGCTTATAATTTAATGATCCTTAATAGTCTTGGCATTCCTGTGCCAAGAGGTTTTGTTCTGACTGTTGCTTATTATGCGGCTGTCTATAAGACTAAGAAAGATTTAACTGATAAACTTTGCCGAAAGGCAGTAAAGGCGGCAATTAGAAGACTGGGGAGGAAAAGCAACTTGAGGTTTGGCAGTATAAGAAGGCCTTTGCTGGTTTCAGTTAGAAGTAACTCCACAATCGAGAAGTCTATGGTAGGACTTCTTGATTCGTTAGTGAATGTAGGCATCAATGATCAAATAGCTGAATCTTTAGCCCATAGGCGCGGCGAGAAGTTTGCTTATGACACCTACCGACGTTTTATTGAGGATTATGGTACGGTTGTCATGGGTGTGCCCGGAGATATTTTGTATACAGCCCGCTCATGGTATATGCAAAAGGTCTCAGCATTAAGCGAAAATAATTTATCCGCCCAAGAATTAAGAGAATTGATATCTTTATATAAGCAGTTAATAAAAGATTATACTGGCCAGGAAATAACTCAGGATGTTTACGAACAGTTATTTAAAAGTATCGAAGCTGTTTTTGCCAGCTTTACTTGCGAAAGGGCAGAGGCTGTTAAGCTAAAGACTGGTTTGGCTTCTTCCAGCATGTCTGTTCTTATACAGGCTATGGTTTTTGGCAACCTTAATGAAAATTCAGCCAGCGGCACATTCTTTACTGAAAACGTAGACCGCCATGTGGAAACAATGCAGGGCGTTTTTGCTGTATCTATCCAGGGCGAAGACATCGTAGCCGGATTGATGCTAGAACTTCAAGATATAAACACTTTAGGAGAAAAGTTTCCTGAAGCTGCTTTAGCCCTTCAAAAGGCTAAAAAAATAATAAAAGATAATTATGATGAGGTTCAAACAGTAGAGTTTGTTATTGAAGACGGCAGGTTTTATCTTATTCAGAGCCAGGATTCAGTTATTTCAGTGCCGGTGTTTCGACTGCGTCAAGATGTAGATTCAAGAATCCTGTTTGCTGGCCGTTATGGAACAGCCGGAGCCCAAAAAGGAGTTATCTGTTTTAGTGTCCAGGAAGCTTTAAGAAGAGCAGAAGACGGCCAGGAAGTAATTTTATTTCTTACAGCTAATGAATCGATGCATGACCGCGATAAGGCTCTTATTGCCATAATCCATCCTAAAGTAGTGGGATTAATTGCCTTTGGTTACGGTAATGAGGTTGCTCACGAAACTGTCCGCTGCCGGACGTTTAATGTTCCGGCTGTACTGGGAGTGGAAGATCTGTATCTGCAAGGACGGAGTTTATTTAGAGACAGAGAAAGATTGGTCGAGGAAGGAGACAATGTAATAGTTGATGCTGACAATAGGAAAATTGTGATTACAGATGACGAGAATCCTCTTGAACAGACAGGTATTAATCTTGTTCAGGAATCACTGGAGAAAAGGTTCGAAGAACATTTTGCAGAGATGACTGATCATTATTCGGTTCTTACATATGAAGAATTGCTTGTTGAAAATATAAGAGCTTCCCTGGCCTGGCGCCATGAATTAAGCTCTCATCCGGACGATTTGGTATCTATTGAATTTGCCAGTAACACAAAGCACGCAGCCCATAATCAAGTTAAGATAAAGGGACAGGCAAGAGGAAAGACTGGTGAGGAAATAGAGGCAGATATGCAGTCTTTAGCAGCTAAGGTCGCGGTAAACGACCAGCATGAACATGCCAAGCTTCAGGGATTGCTTTATTTTCCTATTAGTATTTTTCGATTACCTGATGAGGGAAATGAAAACAGGATTGAGCAAGAGAGAGAGAAAGCCAGGCAGGTGGCCGCTGAAAAATTTCCTCAAGGTGAATTTGTGGAAAATGATCACTTTATAATTCAGCCTTTTCCCCATAAGGAGGGATTTTATTATTACAAGGCAGTTGCTTTTGGAGTTGAAATAGAACCAGAAAAGGCAGAAGGTTTAAGACAGGAACAAATAAACCGTTCGCAACTAGAGCAGCGAAAAGATAAGTTTGCCATGATTTGCAATAACTTCGGGTTATCGAAGGTTTATACTATTGATCCAGACCGGGATGACAGGACTGAGGAACCTAGCGAAAATTACCTGCAAGCTACAGTAAGCCCCAAAAGAACGGTTTCTATTGATATAAGCCGTCCGGAAAAAAGACAGGATTATTTAACTTTTTCCTTACGTATGGTAGACATTTCAAATCGGGCCGTAGAAATACTTGAAACACCAGGCGCGACAGAAGTGTATTTCTCTTCTTTTTCACTAAAAGATACAGGAAATTATACAAGAGGTGAACTGGCAGCAGAGGTGGATAGTCACGGCATAGAAGAAGTTTTTACCATTAATCATGATTCACAGTATCAAGGAAAGGCGGTTACTTATTTTCTGGTGCTAAATCAATTGACCCTTAGACTGCTTGATGATTTAGGTTTTAGGAGGTCTATATCTTTGCGGCCAAAATTTAAGTCTAGTGAAATTTCCGCTATCCACTTTATAGGAAGGGTATCAGCTGATCTGATAAAAGAAACTGCAGACAGCGACGGATCTCAGGACTTATGCAACGAGTTAAAAGGCGTGGCTTTAGGCGGATTTCCTTATCTTGTGCCGGCGACTTATGAATCAGATTCAACCGATAAGGATATATTTATTCAGAAACAGGAAAGCATTTTGATTGATGAAAATAAAAGGTCTTGGGAGAAAAAATCTGCGGTAATTGAACTAATCGAGCTTGGCTCTCCAAAAGCAGCTAAGGCCTTGATAGAAGGGTTGGCCAATAATAGTGATCATAATATAAGACTTATGATTTTTCTGGCCTTGCGGGAAATAGGTACAGACAGCGAGCTGGGAGTTTTAGCTGGACTTATTGGGCAAGAAAGCGAGCCTGAGAACATCTCAGCATTAAAACAGGCTATATCAATTATAGAATACCGTAAGAAATCATTACTTATCAGCCAAGCAAATAACCTGAGAAGCTTTAAAGAAGACCTTGATGACGAATTGCAGAGTTTAGGATTTTTATATCTAATGATAAGTCTGATACCGATATGCTTTAGTATGGCATATATAGTCCAGGGAAATGGAAGTGATTGTAAAGAGCCAATAGGTCCAGCTTATATCTGGAATCAACTGCAAGGGCGCTTCAAGGAATATGGCCATGTTGCTCTTGGTTTTTTTGGGGAGATTTTACTTACAAGCAGACAAGCCCTTAATTTATTTAGACTGATAGTTGAACCTGATAGAAGGTTTGGTCAGCAGCAATTAATACATCTTAGCGGTTGGTTATCTAAAATAAGAGCGTCTTTAGAAGAATCCTCTTATGATACCAAATTCTTAAGCTGGGCATTAGATTTTGGATTAGAATTTGATGAGTTACCTTTAGGATATGAAATTTTCCAGGCTGCTGAGAAACAAAAGATAAATATTGGACAAGGGGTATCAAAAGAAAATCTTTATAGGCAGTTTCGGCAACAGCATCCCCGAGATAAACATCAATTTAGGCAAGAATTAGTATTTTTTCAGCCAGACATTTCAACTGGTTTTTCCTTGGGATATTGCGATATTGACAGAAGTTTGCTCAGGCAAGAGCTCTCAAAGCATAATTTAGATTTGTTTGATTTCGACTTAAGGCAAAGTCTCTATGGTAATATTCTTGTTGTAGAAATTGTGCCAAAAAATGAGTGGTTACGCAAAGGTTTATTGTCTGCTGCAGCTAAAAGAGAAATAAAGGCTGAAGATCCTAGTCTTATATTTGCTAGAGTTGCTGTCGGAAAAGGAGAAGCTCTTTTGGGTCATCTGCAACCTAATATACAAATACCAGCTGATTGCAAGGATAAAGCGGTTTGGAATAAGTATATTGAAACTGCAGCTATAAGCCTTCTTTGGATTTTAGAAAACAATTATGATTTTACTAATCTGTCAATTATTTCTCCGGGGTATGCATTGTTGTCTTCTTTATTATTTTG
>JAFGHG010000010.1 GCA_016939345.1 Candidatus Omnitrophota bacterium | reverse complement strand
GCCTATTTTGAAAGCGGCCTGGATAAAACGCGAAACGTTTAAAAATTGGATATATCTCATTATAATTGTTGGTTTGCTTTTTGTCGGGGCTTATTGGACCTTTGCAGTCTACGGCTTGAGTTCTAGCGGCAGTTCTTACGGTGTTTACCAGAGGGGTCTTGAAGAATGGTATGGCGTATCGGACCTGAATAAATACTACTCATTTTCAAGATTATTTGGGCATGGACCAGAAATCCTCCGAGATACAACCAGGAATGTCTTAGGTCTTTTTTTCCAGCCTTATTCAGCAAAAATTTTCAACCTTAATGTATTAAACTACTATCCTATGATGCCGGGGTATATCTCTTTGTTGGCGTTTATGGGTTTGATTATTTTCACTTTACGATTTCGGCATAAAATACAAACATGGTTATTGATCTTAGGCCTATCGGCTGCTTTATATATGACCACTTTTATCAGCTTACCCAATTATCTCCGGCCATACTTTTGGGTGATACCATTTATACTGCTTTTTGCTACACTGGCTATTAATGAGATATACCGGTTAATTCCTTTGGCAGAAAGAATTAAAATTAACATTCAAGGCCTTCTTGGTTTTGCTTTGATCTGCTATTTTTTTAGTGCCGGATTAGTCTATTTAACTGGAATCCGCAAGGTTATTATAGATAAATGGCATTTTTCTCCAACACCTGGTTTGAATTTATTTTTCGATTCTATGTCAACTTTCAAAATGTTTAGAGGGCATCTAAATGTAGTTGCTAAAGGAGTCCGGGAAGTAAAACCGGCAGGGACTAAAACCCTTCATTTACTTGCAGAACCGGGCGTAGACTTAAGCGCCTTTATGGAAGAGAATTGGTGGGATAACTATTTATTATATTTTCATGGCAATGCGGAGCAGATGTTTCGCGAAAGAAATTGGCGAGAGAATGATTGCGCCTATGCCTTGTTGGAAAATAGGATTTCGGTTATTCATGTGCCTTTATCATGGGAGATTATAAACGCAAAGGCATGGTCAGAAGACGGACGAAGGGCGTTGAAAATGATCCAGGGATGGATCGAAGACTTCCCGCAGGTATTTAAGGAAATACAGATTGCCGGCAGGATAAAGCCTTGGCACAGGGTTTATCTGGTTCAAAATGATCTTCTGCGAGAGACATTTCAATACCCTGACGAAAGGCATTAAAAAAGTCAAAATCAATATGGATACGGCAGAAAACATAAAACACTACAGCGCCATGACAGAAAACCTAAAAGGTTTTCAAAAAACCACACTAAATTATTATAGATGGATTTTTGAAATCATTTCTCCTTATGCTGGCAAGCGTATCTTGGAGGTCGGTTCAGGGGGCGGACTGTTAGCACAGTTTTTCCATAATTATGAAATTTATTATGCTTCAGATATATTTGCGCCGTATCTAGAGATATTAAAGGAGAGGATAGGAAAAAGGATAAATACCCATATAATAGAGTTGGATATATCAAAAGACAAAGATGAATACAACTTTTTGCATGCTTTTCGTTTTGATACAGTAATATGCGCCGGGGTAATCGAGCATTTATTAGATGATCTTAAGGCCTTTTCCAATATGGCACATATATTGAGAAAAGGCGGGCGCCTGATTATTTTTGCACCTGCC
This sequence comes from Candidatus Omnitrophota bacterium, assembly GCA_016939345.1. Lineage (GTDB taxonomy): Bacteria > Omnitrophota > Gorgyraeia > Duberdicusellales > 4484-171 > JAFGHG01. The sequence continues at coordinate 2,030 of JAFGHG010000010.1, read as the reverse complement.
TTAGGGCTTCTTTATGGCAAAAATGATTATGCCCTTGGGCATTTTAGGCGTTATTCCAAAATAGAAATGATCTCAAAAGTTAAAAAGGCAGGCCTTGATTTAGAGGATATCTTTTATAATAACTTTTTTGGGATATTTCCGTGGTTCTATGTCGGTAAAATCATGAGAAAATCGACAGCGAGTGAACTGCAGTTTAAGGCATTTGATAGGATTGTCCCTATATTGAAGGCTGCAGAGAGATACATTAGGCCTTTTGCAGGTCTTAACCTAGTATGTATCGGCAAAAAAGAAAAGCAGAAATTATTTCCTTCTTGCATTAAAACGCAGATAAAATAAAAAATCCAATTTTTTCTACGAGCCAAGATGGGATATGCTGGAGTCAAGCAATGAATTTGCCAAAAAATGATATTGTGATTTATGCGGGGAATAAGGGATTTTGGAAATGGATTGCCCTAGCCGCTTTAACTTTATTGTTATCTGCAGCCATGAGCTATTTGAGCGTAATAGGGGATTGGCGCATGACTATATTTGGTAATGACATCCAGGGGGTAGGCGACCCCGCATCTCATTATTTGGCGAACGGAATTAACTTTTTTGACTACGCACACGTTCCGTATTCTTTGCACCCCGGGTTAAACCTGACATTTTTAATACAAATCATAGCAAAAATCTATTATTGGTTAAGCACTAATTTCGGCATGCCCGTTTCATACGGGGCATTTGTGGGCAAAAATTTAGTGACCCTTTTTTTTCTATCAAGAGTGATGGTTTCTGCGGTCTATCTTGTCTCGTTTTATCTTTTATTTTTATTTTCATCCATATTTCTAAAAAGCCGCGCACATGCGTTAATTGCTGTTTTTGCTTATGCTACAACCCTGAATGTGATTTTTTACCACAATGTTGTGAATGTGGAGTCAATAATGCTTTCCTTCGTCATATTAACGTTTTTATGTTTTTGGCAATATATAAATCGTGTAAAAGGCGGCAAGGCAATAAATGGGTTAAAATACATTATTCTCTCAAGCCTTTTTGCCGTGCTCGCTTTTTATTCTAAATTTTTATTATGCTGGCCGCTTCTTATATTAATACCCTTTTATATATTGGTTTATAAAAGGACACAGACCGGCACTATCCCGTTCAAATCAAGATTATTGGGAAGCGGCGTGTTTCTGCTTTTTTCGGGGGCCCTTCTTTATATAGTAGGAAAAAAAATAGACTTTAGCAGGTTTCTCCAAGTTCATTTTTACCTGCATAATAGTTTTGCTGCGCGCCATTACGGCTTGAGCGGTATAATCTATAATAAACAACACAGCTGGTTATTTAATGCCGGCAGCAACCTTGCGCAGTTTTTAAGAGAGTATATAGGGATAATTTTTTGGCGCTTACCAACATTTATGTATAATACAAAAAACCTTACCTGGGCTCATAGCAACGCTGCTTTTAAGATTACGGAATATCCGTTTTTAATAATGTTTTTATTTGGGGTTTTTCTCTATTGGAAAAAAAACCCACAAATGCGTCTGTACTTGATCCATCTGCTTTTATTTATTATTCTAATTACTCCGGCGCTTTTATACAGAGCAGGTTTCCATTATTTTTTCTTTCATCTAGCGTTCGGAGCTGTGTTTTTTTCATATTTCATTCGCTGCTTGTATGAGAAAATTGTACCGGGTTGCGCTAATGACAGGAGGCAGTTTTTTATCCTTGCTATAGGGACTCTGTTAATACATTCGGCAAGCGTAGCTGGCGGCCTGGGCGCAAAGATTAATGATTTAAGGCAGTATAAAAAATGGAGGCCTTACCACATGGCTCTTAAGGATATAGGTTATAATGAACGCATTGGAATCATCAGAGATAGAGAAAAATACAAGGAAGATTCCCAATTTTTAAATTCACTCTCTGGCGGATTTTATAGTCTTATCTCCAGGAAGTCCGAGGTATCCAAAAATTTTACAGAACATTTTGTTTTTAGTGATGAAGACTTTTCTCAGGAAGCCTTAAGAAAAGATAGTATTAAAGTGGTTATGAAG
>JAFGHG010000175.1 GCA_016939345.1 Candidatus Omnitrophota bacterium | reverse complement strand
TGCCCATAGAACCCGTCGGTTCTTTTGCTGTCTCTGCCATTGGCTTGATTATTGATTTCAAATCCTCACGGGTGTAACCAAAAGCCTTGAGATCAGTCAGGATATCATTTGATTTTTCTTTTGTAGGAAAGCTTGGCAAATCCTTAAGTTCGATGATATTATCTTTTAACCATTGCTTATAAGGTTTTTGAGTAGAGACCTTGACTTTTATCTCCTCATCATGGATAATCCTTCCCTGAATGGTATCGATTAAAAAGATCTTTCCCGGAGTCAATCTACCTGAATACTCTATCTCTGAAGGCAAAGTATCAAGAACCCCTACCTCTGAAGCCATAATGACCCTCTGGTCCTTAGTAACAATATATCTCGAAGGCCTTAATCCGTTTCTATCCAAAATAGCCCCTATACTTTTTCCGTCGGTAACAGCTATGCTTGCCGGGCCATCCCATGGCTCCATAAGGCAAACATGATACTGATGAAAGGCCTTAACTTCTTCATCCAATAAATTGTTGTCCTCCCAGGCACCAGGTATAAGCATCATCATTGTATGAGCAAGGCTGCGTCCGGACAAAAGAAGGAGTTCACAAGCATTATCTATAGCGGCTGAATCACTTCCTCCGGGAACAACCACTGGTTTCACTTTTTCTATATCCTCGCCGAACAAGGGGCTTTCAAGCAGCCTTTCCTTGGCCCCAAACCAGTTGATGTTACCCCTTAAAGTGTTAATTTCGCCATTGTGGGCCAAAAATCTGAAAGGCTGGGCCAGATCCCAGGTAGGAAAAGTATTAGTGCTATAGCGCGAATGGACTAAAGCAATAGCGCTAGCTAAGCTCTCGTCTTTTAAATCCAAGAAGTACTGTCCTAACTGATGTGGCATGAGCAAGCCTTTATAAGAAAAGGTCCTCATCGAAATATTTGTAATATAAAAAAAAGCCCTCTGTCTTAATTTACTTGTTCTGATGGTATTTTCGATTATTTTTCTTATTATGTAAAGTTTTCGCTCAAAGGCAACTTCATCATTAAGGCCGGGGTTTCGCTTGATAAATACCTGCTCTATAACCGGCTCAGTTTCCCTGGCTACTTTACCGATTACAGAATTATCCACCGGTACCTGCCGCCAGCCAAGAATACCCTGCCCTTCTTCCTGGACCACTTTTTTAAAAACATCTTTACAAAACAGCCTTTCCTTTTCTTCTCTGGGAAAGAAAACAAGGCCGGTGCCGTATTGGCCGTAAAGGGGCAGATTTATTTTTGCCAGAGAAGCAGCTTTCCTGAAAAATTCATCAGGGGTCTGTATAAGTATACCTGCACCATCACCTGTATCAGGGTCTGATCCTACTGCTCCCCGGTGAGAAAGCCTGTTTAATATCTTTAGTCCATCGATTATGATGCTGTTTGACTTATTTCCCTTGATGTTGCAGACAAAACCCACCCCGCAGGAATCGTGTTCATAATCCGGGTCATACAGCCCTTGTTTATGGGGAAGATGCTTATCCATAAATATATCTTTTGAGCAAAAAAAAATCCCGGCCCTACTAAAAGCCAGGAGACTGCGTTGTCTCATTCAGCCTTAACTTCATCGCCTGAAAAATAACATACATTTTGGAGTTTGTCAACAACTCCTGTTTTTTATTCAAACTCTGCCTTAAATTGATTCATCTTGACGCCTAATTTTTTAATCTTAGCATGAAGGGTGTTTCTGTTTATGCCTAGCAATCTTGAAGCTTTCAACTGGTTTCCTGCAGTCTCTCTAAGCACTGACTCTATCAAGGGCCTTTCTACCTCAAAAAGCAAGCGCCGGTAAAGATCTTCTCTTTTCTCCCTGATAATATTATTCTTGAGGCCGACGACCCTGTCTTGAAATTGGCTTCTTGAACTTTTTCCGGTTTTTTTTATTATTTTTAATTGACCGTATGTTTCTGCTTCATCAACCAACAAATATCCTTCTGCAGCTAAAGCCTTATTAATAAGGTTGCAAATTTTTTCTTCTTTTTCAGTAATAACGACGGTGATCATAGCTTATTTTTTTTAATTATCCCGGCAAAGTTAAAACATATTTTTTTTGCCTGTTTAAGGTAAATATCCTGATGAGAAAAATAATCCTGCATCATTTTTTTTAAATCAAGCTTCTCCCCGCTTTTCTTAACCCATGAACGAATGAGCGCGGATGTTATTTCCGGATGATATTGAAGACCCCAGGCGTAATCGCTAAAACGTAAAGCCTGATTTTTCACTTTTTTACCTTTTGCTAGAAGTAAGCCGTTTTCGGGAATATCAAATGTATCTTCATGCCACTGAAATACAGTCATCGACTCCTGTAAGCCTTGAAATAAAGGGTCCTTCCTGCCGTCAGCAGTCAAATAAACCTTATGCCAGCCTATTTCTTTTTCTTCGGATCTATAAATTCTTGCTCCGTTAATCTTAGCAAGTATTTGGGCGCCAAGACAAATACCTATTATCGGAATTTTTCTCCCAATGGCATCCTTCAAAAAATCCTCTTCTTTTTTCAGGAAGGGGTATTGGTCTAGCTCATAAACATTCATCGGCCCACCCATAACCAAAATCCCTCTGCATGAATCAAGACCGGGCATGGACTGGCATTCGTAAACTTCATAGATTTCTGTCCTAAGGCCGGTCAAATTTAAAAAATTTGAAAATATACCCGGGCCCTCTATGTCTATATGCTTTAAAATAAAAACCATATCTTTTAAATAAAAAGCCCTTCCGACCGGTAATCACCGGACAGAAGGGCTTCATTGCCTTTAAGTTTAAATTGACAGCTTCGTCAATAAAATTAATTATTCTTTAGAGAACCAGCAAAAGCTGCTGATACTTAGCTAAAGGCCAGAGATCGTCAGAAACATATTCCTCGGCCCCATCTACCGACTGACGCAGTTTAGACAAAGCAAAAGCTCCGATCGCAGCATAAGCTCTTGCAGCAGCCAAGATGCCTTTTTTCGCTTCGCAAACTGTCATAGCTTTTTCCAATGAAGATATGCTCATGGCAATATCAGAATAAAGCTTATCAAGCTTTTTTATATCAGTGGCGATACCGGTTGCTTTTGAGCCGGCTGCTTTTATGCCCCTTTGGGCTTCGGCAAGCAAATTTATTTGCTTGGCCACAGCTGGCAAAACATAAGTTTTAGCAATGTCTATAGCAGTTTTAAATTCGATGTCTTTAGTCTTACAATAGGCTTCAAGTTTTATGTCGATCTTCGAATGAAGCTCTTTTCTGCTTAAAACCTCTAGGTCCTCATAAAGATGGGCTGCGTCATCGGTTAAAAACTGCTCTAAAGCCTCAGGAGTATTTTTTGTGCTGGGCAGACCCCTTTTCTCAGCTTCCTTATGCCAAGCTTCATCATAATTGTTGCCCTCAAAACGCACACATTTAGTATCCTTAAAAACTTTTTCAAGTACAGCAAAGGCCTTTTCCTTGACATCGCCTTTTACTTTCTTGGCTGCAATCCTATCAGCAAGTTCATTATAGCCATAGGCCATAATCATATTAAGCATGGTGGCGGCCTCAGAGCAGTTCTGACTAGAACCAACAGCTCTGAATTCAAATTTGTTCCCAGTAAAAGCAAGTGGCGATGTCCTGTTTCTGTCAGAAGTATCTTTAGCAACCTTGGGGAGATCCTGCACGCCCAAGAATATCTCGCTCATTTTCTTTTCAGTTACTTGACCCAGGCCTTCGATCTCATTACAGAGTTCATTCAAATACTCTCCTAAATAAACCGAGATTATGGCCGGTGGCGCTTCATTTGCTCCAAGCCTGTGGTCGTTTCCAGCATCAGCAACTACGCCTCGCAGTAAACCGCCATATTTGTGAACTCCTAACATGATTGCTCCCAGCGAAAGCAAAAAGAAAATATTTCTCTGAGGAGATCCTGATGGATCAAAGTAATTGATCCCGGTATTATCGCCGATCGACCAGTTAAAGTGCTTACCTGAACCGTTAACCCCGGCCAAAGGCTTTTCGTGAAGAATCCCTACCATATTAAACTCTTCAGCAACTTTTTTCAGAATATCCATAAGCTGAAGATTATGGTCAATAGCCAAATTTACTTCTTCGTACAAAGGAGCTATTTCAAATTGATTCGGCGAAACCTCGTTATGCCTGGTCTTTGCCGGAATGCCTCTTCTGTAAAGCTCGGCATCAAGCTTCTCCATAAACTGGATAACTTTTCCTTTGATGCTTCCGAAATAATGATCTTCCATCTGCTGGCCCTTTGCCGGAGGAGCACCAAAAAGAGTCCTGCCGCAAACCACCAGATCCGGACGGCTTTCATATAATTCTTTCGAAAACAAAAAATATTCCTGTTCCGGACCTCCAAACACTTTTATTCTTTTAACGTTCTTATTACCTAAAATATGCTGCAGACGGATAGCTGCATCATTCAAAGCCTTAAGAGACCTTAAAAGCGGGGTTTTAATATCTAAAACCTCTCCTGTCCAGGAAAGAAAAACTGATGGTATAACCAGAGTCCTCGTGTCACCGGCTTCAAGCAAAAAAGCCGGCGAAGTAGGATCCCAGGCAGTATAGCCTCTGGCTTCGAAGGTTGACCTTATCCCGCCAGAAGGAAAGCTTGAAGCATCTGGCTCAGACTGGATTAACTGCTGGGCTGAAAAATGTTCGTAAATCTCGCCTTCTGCGTCATAGGAAATAAAAGCATCATGTTTTTCAGCTGTTCCGCCTCTTTGCGGTTGAAACCAATGGGTAAAGTGTGTAGCCCCGTTTTCTATAGCCCATTCTTTCATGGCGTGAGCAACATCAGCAGCTATTGACTGAACAAGCGGCTCGCCGCTTTCAATGGTTGCTATTAACTGCTTATAAACTTCTTTGCTTAATTTTTGACGCATTACTTTTTTATTAAAAGTAAGTTCGCCGTATTTCTTTATTATAGTTCCCATTTCGTTTCCTCCTTCTTAAGCATTGATTTTTTAACAATTATACCTGAAATTAGGCAGCATTGCCAAATAAAAAAGCTCTATCAAATGATAGAGCCTCTTTACTTTTATCATAAATATAAGACCTCATTGTCACAAGTATTAAAATACGCGCTTTCATATTTGTCAATATTTTTTTAAATCCAAGCATGTTTTTATTCATTCGGTAGTAAATATCTGGAACCCGCTATATGACTCCATACCGTGTTCTCCTATGTCAAGGCCCTTTAGCTCCTCATCTCTAGAGACCCTTAAGCCCATAGTAAGATCGATTATTTTAAACAAAAGACCCATGGATATGAGCACAAATACAACCGCAGAGCTAACACCTAGAAGCTGTAAAAAAAACTGCTTTAACCCTCCACCGTAAAACAAGCCATCATTAGCCAGGCCAAGAGCTTTCTGGCCGAATATTCCGACTGATAAAGTACCCCAGATTCCGTTAACTCCATGGACAGGAAAAGCGCCCACCGGGTCATCTATTCTTAACTTATCAAGCAGAATTACCGCGAATACCACCAGGATACCAGCGATCCCTCCAATGACTATCGAGGCCCAGGGTTCAATAAAAGCACATGGTGCAGTAATAGCTACCAAACCAGCCAGGGCTCCATTCATGGCCATTGATAAATCCGGTTTTCCAAATTTCTTCCAGACTGCAACCATGGCAAGTATACCTCCGGATGCAGCTGCTAAACTGGTATTCATAGCGACCAAAGAAATCAAAGTTCCGTTGCCAACGCTTAATGTTGAACCAGGATTAAACCCGAACCAGCCAAACCACAGGATAAACACGCCTAAAGATGCAAGCGGTATATTATGTCCGGCTATAGCATTTGGAGAACCATCTTTGTTGAATTTGCCTAAGCGAGGTTTCAATATTATAGTGCCAATCAAAGCGGCAAATCCGCCAACAGCATGCACAACAGTAGATCCGGCAAAATCTGCAAATCCTATTTTGTTCAACCATCCTCCGCCCCAGATCCAATGTCCAATAATAGGGTAAATAAAGGCTGATATGATAAAAGAATAAATTAAATAAGCCTGGAATTTCATCCTCTCGGCCATACCTCCGGCTACAATAGTGGCTGCAGCTCCACAAAAAGCAGCCTGAAACAGCCAAAAAGCAAATATCGGTAGATCTACGGGGTTTTCTGGACTGGCCATAAACCAACCTGATAACCCCATAAAATCGTTGCCGCTTCCGAACATTATTGCATAGCCAAAAATAAAAAACCCCAGGGATGCCATACAAAAATCAAGGAAGTTTTTGGTAAGAATATTGCAGGTATTCTTGGCCCGGATGAAACCTGCTTCGACCATGCCAAAACCAGCCTGCATAAAAAATACCAGAAATGCTGCAATCAATACCCATAGGGTATCTATACCGATGTTAGTTGCATAAGACAAAGCTTCATCGGCTAAAGCTGTATGCGAAATTATTAAATAGCCCATCAACAGTAAGATCGTCCTATTTAGAAATCTTTTTAACATCTTTACCTCCTTATTGTCAGCCTATGGCTTCTGAACCTTGTTCACTTGTCCTTATCCTTATGCACTGGTCTAAATCAAGAACAAATATCTTACCATCACCGATTTTTCCAGTTCTTGCTCCTTTTATTATCGCCTCAATGGTCGGTTTAACAAAATTATCATTGACTGCTATCTCAAGCCTTACTTTTTTCAAAAGGTTTACCTCATGGATAACTCCTCTGTAGGTCTCAGTAAAGCCTTTTTGCTGACCGCAGCCAAGCGCATTAGTTACTGTCATCTTATGGACTTCGTTGTCGAATAAAGCTTTTTTTACATCAGGCAGTTTGTGCGGCTGAATCATTGCTATTATCAGTTTCATGCTTCCTCCTTTTTAAAAGTTATAAGCTAAGGCCATTCCGCCATAAACCCTGTCTTCTTGGGCTCCGTCATCATCGTCTTTAAGGTCACCAAGAGGCAGCGAATAGTTTACAGTCGGTGAAACAGTTAAATTATCATTCAAAGGAATTGTAAACCCAAAGCTAAAAGCCAAATCTGAGCCTTGGCCCGCTATAAACAACTCGTTGTTGAATCCATAATGAGAGCCAAGATCCATAGTCAATCCGATATCTTCAAGCAAAAGCAAACTATATGCCATATCAAGCGATACGTAGTCTCCTTCTCCACCTCCATTACTTTCATCGCCGTAATCATGGTAATAAATCAAAGATGTTTCTATTGGCAAATCAAGGACCGGGATCCTGCTTAATCCAAACCCTACATAAAATTCCCTGCTGTATGAAGCAATTTCAGGAAAATCATAATAGGTATGCCCCAGAGATATGCTCAGCAAATCATTAAGCTCTTTGGTGTAGTCAAAAACATAATCAATCTCATCAGAAGCAAGCTCGTCATCGCTTTCAGCATCAAAACTTGACCAGAAACTGAAAGATAATCCCTTCCAGGAAAGATTAACACCCGGTTGAATAACTGCATCCTTATCTAGGGTAAACCCGCGCCAGATATAGTTTGAGTAATAACCCAGACTCGCAGACGCTTCGAGTTCTATTTTGTCAAACAGTCCTTCAGCTCTTAAGCAAGAATCAAAGCCAATGATTGTGAATAAACTGAAAATATAAATTTTTGCTTTTAAATTTAAATTAATCATTTTTTTCCTTTCCATTATAAAAAAATAGACGTTTCCTAATCACCCATTGATTAAGTAAACGCCTTTGTAATTAAAAAACCCTTACCGTGCGTTCAATGCACAATAAGGGCTGCCTTGCCTAATTTCTCTGAATTCTTTTCAGATGAAAAATTTACTATTTCCTGCAATGGAAATAAAAAACCCAAGCTTTCAGCTTGGGCTCCGTTGCCTGTTTTTACTTCTTTGTAATCTACTTATAACATTTTTCTTAAAACTTGTCAAGCCCTTTTTAACTCGAAAGTCAAAATTATTGCTTCAGCTATATCCTTCATTGACACTCTCTTATCCATGCTGGTGCGCTGTATGAGCTTAAAAGCCTCTGCCTCACTCAATCTTTGTTCCTTCATCAGGATACCTTTTGCTCTTTCTACCTTCTTTCGGGTTTCTAGCTCTTCCTGTATGACTTTAGTTTTTACGATTAATTCAGTATTTTCAATAGCGACAGCTGACTGATTAGCAACAGCGCTGAGAAGATCTTTATCGCCTTTGCTAAAATTATATTCTTTAGTTGTATAACAGTTGATAACGCCTATAACCTTTTTTTTAACAAGCATGGGCACGCTCAGCATCGATACAAGCCCAAGAGTCTGAGCTAATTTCTTTTCTTTATAACGGGAATCTTTTAAAACATTGGTGATAACCATAGAATTCTTTTCTTTTGCTACAAGACCTACTATGCCTTCGCCAAGCTTTATGCTCCTCTCCTGAAGATAATCGCTGTTCATCGACTGAGTAGCCCTGATCTTTAACTCTTTTGTTTTTTGATCAAGCAGCCAAAGAGCACAAATCTTTGCATGCATAACGTTAGCGGTTAAAGTTACTATCAGCTTAAGCATATCCTCCAGATAAAGGTCGCTGGTGATAGCGCTGCTGATCTTAGTTAAGGTATCGATGTAGGCTTTGTATGATGTTTTCTTTGTGCCCATAAAGAAAATGTTTTATTGTTTAAAAATAACACAAAAGAAAATGATGTCAATAGTTTTCAATCATATTCTTAACCATCCTGGCAAAAAAATATCTAAATTTTTCATTCTCTTTTTGCATTTTTGGCCCTATTCCTACGGTATCGGGCAGCGAATAAAAAATTTAGTATCTCTGTGTTTGGCTCCCTTGGCTTGATTAGATAAAATGAACTTGCCCATATAATAAAAGCGCCTCAAGCTTCTAGAGGCGCTTTTATTTTTTACTTAGTCTTCTTTTGGCTAGACTCTAGAGTTTAAGGACTGCCCGCAAAGGATCTCTTTAGCAACGTTATCATTCTTGTCTGTAATATAGGTAATGCCTGTCTCTTTGGCTGTTTCCCGGTTAGCTGCATAAATATCATTTCTGGTGATTTCTCTTAAATTGAATTTACGTGCTCCGGCCATCAACTGCTGCAGTCCTGCGGCCAGCTTATCTGATAATGTCCAAAGAGCTATAGCCCCAAAGGGAATGTTTTTCATCTCTGACTTGCCTACTTTCTTCTGAACATCATAATAACCGGCAAAGATCTCTTCAGGTGTAGAGCCTATTTCTGCAACTGCCGGCGCAAGCTGATCCCAGTTTCCGTTAACCTTTTCTTTTGACGGCTTATTTACTACTCCTTCGATGTTTGAACCTAAATAGCCTGGTATCATAAGGGCTCTACCCATACATACTAACTTGGTAAAGGGAGCTCCAAGGGCAAGAGCTTTAAAAATCTGGTCTTCTTTAGCCAATCCTCCTGCAAAAGCCATATCAACTACGCGTTCTCCTTTAGAAGCCATTATCTTAGCATATTCGTAGGCTTTTGCATGCAACATAACAGAAGGCACACCCCAGCTTTCCATCATATTCCAGGGGCTCATGCCTGTGCCGCCTCCGGAGCCGTCTATTGTAAGCAATTCTAGCTTAGCCTCAGAAGCATATTTAATCGACATAGCCAGTATCTCCATGCCGTAAGAACCGGTCTTAAGAGAAATTCTCTTATAGCCGAGCTTGCGCAGATATGTTACTGCGTTCATGAAATTTTCTCTAACCTGATCGCGGTTTGAAAGACTGGTATAACCAAGGCGGCTGTGGCGGGCTATTGACTTTATAGCTCCGTGCTTAAAAGCTTCCTGCACTTCTGGCAGCTCAGGATCAGGATCTACAACATATCCTCTTTTCTTTAAAAATATAGCATAGTCAAGGCTGGTAACCTGGATTTCTCCGCCGATTACCTTTGCTCCCTGGCCCCATTTGAGCTCAATTATGACCTTATCGCCGTATTTTTCCATCACATACTCAGCAACCCCATTACGGGTATCTTCGACATTCATCTGAACGATTATTGCTCCGTAACCGTCGTAGTAACGCAAAAATGTATCTATTCTCCTGTCAAGCTCAGGAGCTTTTTTTATTCTTCCTTTTTCTACGACTGCCTGTTTATCGACACCTACAACATTTTCACCAACTACTATAGGAATGCCCACCAAAGATGCTCCGACTGCAAAAGATTCCCAGTACTTAGCTGCTATAAAGGTAGAACCTAAAGCACCGGTCATTATTGGGAGCCTAAACTTTGTACTAATATCAATTCCAAATTCACCGCTAATATCTACATTAGGAAAAATGCAGTCATCCTCTGATGTGCTTAAACCCTTTGGCACTCCTGTAGCTCCATAGACATAGCCGTCAATACGCAGGTTATTGTAGTTTACGCCTACGTGTGTGGTGTTGGCGCTGCCGGCGGTAATATTGCTAAAGTCTCTTGGATAGAGAAGTTTTCTTCCCTTTAAACTTGATAGCCATGTCTCACATTTTCCCTTACAATCTGCCCGGCACAATGTGCACAAAGTAGATTCGCAGGGATTACCGCGATTCACAGTACCCAGAGCATCGTTGCTTTTCGGCCATTGAATCATTGCATCCTCCTTTTTAGGTATTTATTGCCTATTTTTCAGGCAGCGGTGAAAATAAAAAAAGGCGTCAATTCTTCGCTGATTTTGCGAAGAAAAGACGCCTTTGTCCTTCTGACAAATATATCAAGCCTGTAATTTATGTCAAGTTATTTTTTGGGAATCTTTCTGGCATAACCTAAAATTGCCTGAAGATCTTTGGGCATTATCTTTAACAGCTCAACAGCAGTATCATATCCCTTGTCTATCGGTTCTGATCTCATAACTTTACCAACTGCCGAAATAGGCGCTCTAAGTGTTTTCTGAGGCAAATTTATTTCAATTACTATATATGAATCGACCGGCAAAGCGTTATCAGATTGAAAAAGAAGGCCTTGAGGGCTTATGTTCCTGGTAAAAGAAAAACAGTAAGTATCCTGCCAGGGAAAATTAATACCTATTTTTGCTTTTAATCTTAAAGACCTTCGGCGCTCCGGCCCTACATAACCGTCCGTCTTAATTATAAGAGGCACTTCTTTCGGGCCTTTAAGAGCGTCCTCGCTTATATTTATATTATAATATTGGTGAATAGCCCTGATTATATCTGAAGTCAATCCCACAAAAGACTGGACTTTGCAGCCGGTTAAAGATTCTACTTCTGACACAGCCTCTTCATCCAAGGGGTTAATCATCACAAGGGTAAGAACATCTCTTACTCTATCCAAAGGAACAAGCCAGTATTTTTGCACAACCTCAGGCGGTATCAATTCTATGATATCTTCAGGTATCTGATAAGCGTTTAAAGAGATATAAGGTACTTCAAATTGCCTTGAAACGCATTCAGCCAGATTTTCTTCGGTTATATAGCCTCGAATGAGCAGGTAATGAGCCAGGCTCATGCCTGTTGTCTGATGATAAAAAAGGGCCTCTTCGAGGGTATCCTGATTGATGAAATTACTGGTCAACAGGATTTGACCAATTTTATCCTTTTTCTCCCTCATCTTAGGCCTCCCTGATAAGCTTAGCCCGGAGTTTCTGTACTTAAATATAACACCCCAAAAGTCAAATTGCCAATCAAATTAAGGCAAACCCTAGATCTTATGGAATATTTTTTAGGATATAAAGGTCTTGTAAGACTCAGCCAGTCTGGGGTTATCTATCCAGGAAAGTATATAGTCTGTATATTCTGACCCGGTAGCTGCGCTTTCGCGGCCGGTGATTGTGATTTTTTTCTCATATTGACCGCATATTTCCAAAGCCTGTTCAACCTTTTCAGCTGGCTGAAGGTAGCCAATATGACGAAGAAGCATTGCGCTTGCCCGGATCATTGATGAAGGGTCTGCAAACTTGGCCCGGCCTTCTTTTACCATCCGAGGAGCGCTTCCGTGTATGGCTTCGAACATGGCCCAGCGCTTTCCAATATTAGCGCTTCCGGCTGTACCAACTCCTCCCTGAAGCTGGGCTGCTTCATCAGTGAGTATATCACCATAGAGATTGGGCAAAACAATGACTTTGAAATCCTTACGCCTTAGGGGATCTATCAATTTTGCGGTCATAATGTCTATGTACCACTCATCAAGTCTAATTTGCGGATACTCCCTGGCAATCCTGAAAGCCACTTTTGAAAAGCGTCCGTCTGTTGTCTTGACCACATTAGATTTTGTGACTACAGTTACCCTGTCTATTTTGTTTTTTCTGGCATATTCAAAAGCCATGCGGATAATCCTTTCAGCTCCTTGTTCGGTTATGACTTTAAAATCAACGCTCAAATCCTGGCTGACATCAAAACCCTTTGAACCAAGAATGTATGCGCCTTCGGTGTTTTCGCGGAAAAAACACCAGTCTATTCCTTCTTTAGGCACTTTTACCGGACGGACATTGGCAAAAAGATCCAGGTACCTGCGCATCGCCACATTAGCGCTCTCGATATTAGGCCATTTATCACCGGTCTGAGGAGTGGTGGTTGGGCCTTTTAAAATAACATGACAGGATTTTATCTCCTCCAAGACATCATCGGGTATGGCTTTCATCTGTTTGGCCCGGTTTTCAATGGTAAGGCCGTCGATATCCTTAAAAACTATTTTTCCTTTGCTGACTTCGTCTTTTAAGACATGGGCCAAGACTCTTTGGGCATGCCTGGATATAACCTCTCCTATGCCATCACCAAAACATATGCCTATAATAATCGGTGTTAATTTTTTATAGTCAATATCCGCTATGGTTTTTTTCAAGACTTCTACCCTTTCAAGCTGTTCTTTGATTATTTCTGCAAATTTATCTTTGGCTTTTTCGATTAAATCTTTGGTCATGCTTCACCTCACAATAAATTTATATAGGAATAGGATTGATAATTATCAACCCCTACAAAGAATTACCATTGACCGGTTTTTAAATATTCATCTATGGCCCAAGCTGCCCTCTTTCCGGCACCCATGGCTGAAATCACAGTATCAGCTCCGCTGACAATATCGCCTCCAGCAAAAACTCCTTTTTTGCTTGTCTTTTGGGTCTTATCGTCAACGATTATATTTCCCTTTTTGCCGAGATTTATATCTTTGGCAGTCTGAGGGATTAAAGGATTAGGGCTGTTGCCGATGGCTACAACTACCACATCTACATCGATTGTAAAATTCGAGCCTTCAACGGGCACTGGCCTTCTTCTGCCGGAGGAATCTTTTTCTCCCAGCTCCATCCTAATACATTCAGCCTGTTTTACCCAGCCTTTTTCATCAGCAATATATCTTACCGGTAAAGTCAATAATTCAAATATTGCTCCTTCTTCTTCAGCTCTTTTTATCTCCTCTATCCTGGCAGGCATCTCCAGTTTTGACCTGCGGTATATTATCATTGCTTTTTCTGCGCCCAGCCTTAAAGCAGTCCTTACTGAATCCATGGCTACATTACCGCCGCCGATCACAAAAACTTTTTTACCTCTGGCAATCGGGGTATGATAATTAGGAAAATCATAGGCCTTCATCAAATTTACCCTGGTCAGGTACTCATTAGCTGAGTATACTCCATTATAGTTTTCTCCTTCTATGCCCATAAACCAGGGAAGACCTGCTCCTGTTCCCACAAAAACTGCATCAAACTCAGCAAGCAATTCATCTATTGTCTTTAGTTTACCAACCACAAAAGAGGTCTGGATATCAACCCCTAAAGAGCCTATATACTTTACTTCCCGCTCAACTATTTTCTTAGGCAGACGAAACTCAGGTATCCCGTAAGCAAGCACTCCGCCCATCTTATGCAGGGCTTCTAAAATAGTTACTCTATGCCCCAGCCTAGCCAGTTCTCCGGCTGCAGTCAAACCCGCCGGCCCGCCGCCCACAACCGCTACTTTTTTGCCGCTTGGAGTATTTAGGGAAGGTGTATTGATCAAATCACTCTGAGCTTCCCAATCGGCGATAAACCGTTCTAAATTGCCAATGCCTACAGGTTCTCCGTTCTTGGCTAAAACGCATACCTTTTGGCATTGATCTTCCTGGGGGCATACTCTGCCACATATTGCCGGAAGAGCATTTTTTTCTTTCATTTTTTTAATAGCAGTTTTAAAATCTCCTTTAGCAATCAAGCCAATAAATCCCGGTATATCTATTTCAACCGGACAGCCGCTGACACAAGGCCGGTGCTTACATTGTAAACAACGCCTGGCTTCTAAAACAGCTTCTTGTTCAGAATAGCCAAGAGGCACTTCCTTAAAGTTCTTTATCCTATCTTTAGGCTTCTGCTGGCGCATCGGTGTTTGCTTAGGGTCTGGTTTTGCCATATCTACTTCTCTGTATCTCTTATTCTACAATGCAATCTGCACTCAGCTTCTTTCTCGTGTTCTATAAAACGGCTTTGCCTGTTCATCAATTCCTTAAAATCAACTTCATGGCCGTTAAAATCAGGGCCGTCAACGCAGGTGAACATTGTTTTACCGCCTATGCTTACCCGGCAGCATCCGCACATGCCGGTCCCATCGATCATGATCGAATTCAAGCAGACAATTGTATTTATATTGTAAGGTTTGGTCAGCTCACTAACTGCCCTCATCATGGGAACAGGACCTACGCAAAAAACCAAACCATAATATCTGCTTTCATCGAGCAGGCGTTTTAGAGGAGCAGTGACCAGGCCTTTTTCTCCTAATGAGCCGTCATCAGTGGTTATTATCAGCTTATCAGAGAATTCTTTTATCTCTTTCTGTAATATTACCAGATCAGCTCTTCTTCCGCCTAAAATACTGGTCACGGCACATCCTGCCTGTTTAAGAGCCCTGGCAACCGGAAGCAGCTCAGCAATACCTACTCCTCCGCCCAAAATTATGACTTTACCGTAATTTTTAATCTCTGTAGGCTTTCCCAGCGGCCCGGTCAAAGAAAACAAAGAATCGCCCTGATTAAGCCTGGCTAAAAGCTTTGTAGTATAGCCGACTTCCTGAAAGATTATGGTAATAGTTCCTTTTTCTTTATCAGTATCTACAATGGTCAAAGGAACCCTCTCGCCTTCTTTATTGACCATCAACACAATAAACTGGCCGGGAAGGGCTTTTTGAGCTATCAGCGGCGCCTCGATAACGAATTTTGTAAGGTCTTTCCCTGGTTTTTCCTTGCTTAATATCTTCATTTTTATCCTTTGCTTTGAAAAATTTAAGCATCATTATATCACTTTCTCGCCCCTAGACAAGGCGAATAAGAAAGGCAGACACATTGGTCTGCCCTACAAAAAATCTATTCAAATATTAGAATATCTAGAAATCAATCGCGGCCATTGCCTAAAGAAGGTTTAATGTCTGACAAAAAAATCGATATTGAGGATGCCGGTTACGACCAGGCTTACGATAAGCCCGGCGAAGGCCACGCCGATAGTAATAGCCAGGAAGGATTTTTTAATCTTCATCTCAACTAAGGTAGCTGCCACAGTCCCGGTCCAGGCTCCGGTTACAGGCAAAGGTATAGCCACAAAAGCTGCCAAGCCCCAGAAGCCCCAGCGCTCGACAATCTTTGATTTCTTCTCTACTCGTCTAAACCACCAGCGGAAAAACCTGCCCAGGAATTTAATATGTTCCAGCCTGTGAAAGAATTTATTGTAAATAAACAGCAAAGGAAATACCGGTATCAGATTACCGAACAAAGATAAAAAATAGACTTTTAATAAAGGCAGGCCTAAAGAAGCACCTATAGGTATTGATCCTCTTAACTCAAAAACCGGCGTTGCTGCCACAATGATCACAACCAATTCTTTCGGTAAACTGTTAATCCAATCCGGCATAATTGAATATACTTTTCAACTTAAACCCTTTACCCTTATCCCTATTACAATCCTTTGCCTACTAAAGGCACAAAAATACAGGCACAGCTTCTTCTTTGATCTATTTTTTCAGAAGAAATCTTCTTGGCAATAATCAGCTCCTGGCTGAGCCTAGAGCCCACAGGCATAACCAGTATGCCGCCAACAGCAAGCTGCGAAAGCAAAGTCTGAGGGATTTTAGCAGCAGCTGCTGTTACAATGATCCGCTCAAAAGGCGCTTCTTTTGGTGATCCTAATGTTCCGTCGCCTACTTTTACAGTTATATCATAACCAATCTTTTTAAAAACTTCCTTAGCTGAATCAGCTAACTTCTCAAAACGCTCTATGGTATATACCCTGGCTCCTAAAAAATGAAGTATAGCAGACTGATAACCGCTTCCAGTGCCTACCTCTAAGACCTTCATTCCCGGCTCTAAATCCAGCTCCTGAGTCATCAAAGCCACCATATAAGGCTGAGAAATGGTCTGTTCACAACCTATATCGAGCGGCCGGTCATAGTAAGCATAATCTATTTGTGACAGCGGAACAAAAAGATGACGCGGGACCTGAGAAAAGGCTTTAAGGACTTTAAGGTCATCGATATTTCTTTTTTTTAACTGGTTTAAAACCATATTTTTTCTTTCTAAAGTATAGGCATCCACAATCATATCAAAAATATCATTTATTATTTTTTTTGATTTCCTTGAGCTGGTGGTCATTATTAAGGCCTGAAATAAATTTAATGAAGCGTATGGTATCAACAAAAGGGTTTATCTTGCTCCTTAGGTTCTTGGTATAAATACTCTTTATCGGCACGCTCTCAATAGTAAACCCCAGCCTGGCAGCTTTAATAAGCATCTCTGACTCTATCTCGTATTTCTTTGTGCTGATTATGATCTTCTCAAGCACATCTCTTTTAATCAGCCTATAACCGCACTGGCTATCGGGTATTTTTTGATGGGCTATCTTTGAGAGCAGCCAGGACATAAATTTATTGGTCACTACTCTGGTCTTGGGCATATTACTGGGATTATCCATGCGGTTTCCCACCACAAATGAAACCCCTTTTTCGGCTTTTTCTATAAAACTGGACAAATCGCTTACAGAATGCTGGCCGTCTCCGTCCATGGTGATAATATAATCAAAATCTTTTTCTTCCAGAAGATAAGCAATGGCCTTTCGCAGAGAAATTCCTTTACCCAGATTTTTAATATTATGCAAACAGACATCTGCCCACTTCTGGGCTACGGTGAAAGTATTATCAATGGAGCCGTCATCAATAGCCAAAACTGAAAGACCTTTTGCCTTTATATCCTTTAACAGGCCGGCTAAGGAGTATTCTTCGTTGAATGC
>JAFGHG010000174.1 GCA_016939345.1 Candidatus Omnitrophota bacterium | reverse complement strand
TTCGAATTTCGTATTTCGGATTTATAATTAGTTGTAAAAAAATAGCAGTTCAGTTAGATCTTTAATTACTCTCTTCTTGTATTTTTTTACCGAGATCAATGAGCTTGAGCCGCCTTTTTTAAAAACAGCATCGACCTTTGCTCTTTTTGCCGTCTCCATATCTATATCCATGTCTCCTATATATACAGCTTCTTTTCTTTTTTTGCAAAACCTTTTTAATATTATCTCTATTATCTTGGGATCCGGTTTCAGGCTCTTTATCTTATCGGCACAATAAACAGCATTAAAATATTTTTTTATATCCAGGCTCTTGATCAGCAGATTGGTAAAATATGCCGGCCGGTTAGAAGCAATAGCCAGGATCTTTTTTCTCTTTTTCAACGAACTAAGAAGCTGCTTAGTGCGGGGGTAAAGACAGCTATATCTGATCAATGCCTTTTCATGGTGTTTACGGTACATTTTCAGCGCTTCCTCGACGTGGACTTGCGGAAAAAACAACCCCACAAAAGGCTTATCTCCCCTGCCTACGCTCTTTTTAACTTTTTCGGATGTGATTGAAGAATAACCGAATTGCCTGCGTGTATAATTAAGGCTCTTTTCGATTGCCCTGTAAGAATTGACCAGGGTCCCGTCTACGTCAAAAATAAAAAGTTGTTTTCTTTTCATTGGGGATTAAGAAGGCCTCCTGATACGACAAGCTTCAAAGCCTCATCTACCCCGATATCTAAAAAAATAAGCTCTTTCTCTTCTATGATAATGGTAAACCCTGTGACCGGCGAAGGTGAGGAAGGAATAAAAACGCTGTAATACTTTTTATCTTTTTTTTCAGGAAACTCGATGCTGTTTTCATTGGTAAGCAGGCCTATGGCAAAAATACCTTTTCGGGGATATTCGACCAAGACAGTGCTCTTAAAATTCTTACGCGGCGGGAAAAATAAAAAATTTACGATCTGGCTGACAGGCGTATAGATCTTATTCACCAAAGGTATATTAAAAAACAGCTGTTCAAACCATTTGGCAAACCAGCGGAAAAGCTTCATCCTGGATATCTCTACTAAAACACCTACTATAACGATCAAAAACAGAGCTATTACTATCCCAATGCCGGGGATTGTATAAGATAAATTTCTTTGCAGGAAGGCGTTGACCGATTTGCCGAGTATGCCGTCGGCAAAATTAAATAAGGCTACGATAACATAGATAGTAATGACAAGGGGGATTATGGCAGTTAAGCCTGAAATGAAGATGCGTTTTAACATATATTCGTATCTCGTCAAGCGTGAAGGGTATCTCGTAATAGACCCTGACTAGCAATTATTTTTAACATATCTAGCAGCGAAAAGAGACGCTAAAGTAATTTTGATTATGGCTCCCGGGATGAAAGGATAAACCCCGGCTGCCATTGCAGACGTAAAACTCATTTTATGCATAAAAACAAGCCAGCTCAGCCCACAAAAATAAACCAATGAAGCTGTCAGAGTAAAATATAAAACGGATTTAAAAAAACTCATCTGTTTGGGCAAAAAACAGGGCATTATCAAAGCGGCCAGCAGGAAACCAAGAAGATAACCTCCGGTAGGCCCTAAAATATATACGATACCTGCTCCGGCGTTGGTAAAGACATTCAAGCCGCTTATGCCCAGAACCAGATAAAGAGCCTGGGAAAAAACTGCCTTTCTATGCAGGACAACGAGGCTTAAAAACAAGACCAAGGTCTGCATAGTAAGGGGAACGGGAGTAAAAAAAAGCGGTATGCGGATAAAAGCCGAAATAACCATCAATAGGGTAAAAAATGCTACCAAGCAAATACCGGCAATTAAAGTTTTTTCTTTTTCCAGACTTATAGTATTCATTTAACTCCTTTCTATCTTTTTTAATGCCAAAAGTTAAATCAGTAATTCTACCATAGAAGTAAAAAAAATTGAAGAAAAAAGGCAGGCTAAAATAGACCTGCCTAAATTATTGAAGATAATATTTTATTCTTTAGCAATAGCAATGGTTATCGCTCCAGCCATTACCAAAAACAATCCGATGCATCCTAAAAAAACAGTCATAAGCGCCGACCAATATTTTATTATCAGCCAAATACCAGCGGCAATAAAAATTAAGCCGATAATAACCTTAATAATTGATTTGGAACCGTCGGATTTGGCTTTTTTCTCTTTTTTAGCCTCTGACATAAAAACCTCCTTGTTAAACAGAGATTACTTTTTCTCTTCCCAGACGTATTTGCCGTCTTTTAAGACTTCGAAGAGAAAGCCCGAAAGCGCCCTTTCATAGTCTTTTTTAAAAAATACTTTCCGGACCTCACTTTTGTCAGCTCCCTGTTCTTGAGCTACTTCGCTGATAATAGTCTCTCTGTCGTTATTCTCAGCCTCTACCATAGACTTTATTGCCGCAGACTCATCCGGCGGAAGCTGGGAACGAATCTCCAGCAGAGCATTTCTGTTTTCGCCTATATATCCCATCACAAAGTATTTCTCGATCTGGTTGAGTCTTTCCTTTCTTCTTTGTATGGCTCCCTGTAATACCGGCTTTGACTCCTGAGCATAGGCACGGGCTAAAAAAGGCAACATGTTATATTCTTTTTCAGCTGTACCATATATCTGGTCGTTTATTGAATCAACTTCTTTGACTACGTGCTGATAGACATCCACTCTCATATTGATGTCGACCTTGATCGGTTCCTTGGTCTCTACACTCACCTTAGCACAAGCAAAAAAAGCCAAACAAATCATAACCACCAGCATATTCCTCATCTTTATCCTCCTTGCGGTAAATGATAATTTATCTCTACATTACGCCTGCCGCGGCTCTGGGAAAAAAAATCAAAATGAACGCTTATGGTATCACCCTTCATCTTGAGGCCGATCTTGCCACTATTGTACGTATAATTATTAAAGCTGTCAACCAGCTCCTTAAGGCTTTTTTTATCAAGATACTGCTTAAGAAAATCAAAAGTGACTTCCTTACGTAAATGCACTACTCCGTTATCAGAAGATTCAAGGCTTGAGTCAAAGCTTAAAACCTGTCCAGCCTTAAAACACAGGTCTATCACTCCGGCGAAAGGGCCCCGGAAAATAACATTCTTATCCTGGCCTAAAAATTCTATTAAGAAGTTAAAAGAGGCTGATTTTAAAATCAGGTTGACGCAGAAATTATCAGGAGGGGTATACTGAAGCTTTCCTTCGATATTGCCTTCACCCAGAACATAAAGCGGAGATTCCTTTAAAGTGATACTGTCTTTACCTATCTCCAGCGGCAAAGAGATGTTTTTTATTTCCCTGTCTTCATGCTTTATGCTATCGAGATGAAGTATCATATTCCTGCCTTTTACCTGCTCAAGATCAAAGGACAAAGAAACGGCCTTGTTGCGGTAATCGAATCTGTCTATCTTTAAGTTTTTTAAATCAATAAGCTCGCTGGCCGCAAAAGAACCACGAAAAGAAAATTCGAGCCCCAGATAAAGCTCTGGTGATTCATCTATGGCAAGAGAGGCATTATCAAGCGATAATTTAAAGACCTGCGGCTTCTGCTTCTTTTCCTTATTGTCTGCTGAAACCGGTGCAAAAACTAATATATTCTGCCTGAATTTATCCAGGTCGGTAATCTTTAGCTCAGGGCCAGAAAGCTTCAATAGCCCCAGCTCAGGCTTTAAAAAGCCTTCAAAGCTGAAATCAATTTCAGCTTCCCCTAATTTAAATCTGAAATCATCGCTTTTTATATCGACTTCTTTTAATTTTATTTTATCCAAAGAAAAGGACAAAGATTCAATGGCTGTGGCAGCAGAAAATTTTTCATCAATATATCTTATAAGTAATTTTTTTATAATTAATGGAGAAAAAATAAAACCCAGGATTATGATCGCCAGCAGGATTATAAAGTAAGACCTTTTTCTCATTCTGAATTCTGGTAAGGCTTATAATCCCAGCTCATGAGCTTTTCTGACTGGTCAAAATATGCATATACCCGGTCGGATTTAAAGAAGTCGGTTGGATGGCGGAAAAGCAAAACTTCTGCATCCGGAGAAGACTCATCGATATCGCTTAAAACAGGATCGCCGTAAAGCCTTATAAACCTGTCTTTGGATATCCCGGCCTTAAGCTTTCCGGATTTTAGATCCTCAATCAATTTAAAAAAAAGCTTTTCCTGTCTTTGGACATAGAGGTTTATCTCTTCCTGGCTGTCCCCGTAATGTTTAAGGGTCATAAGCCCCTGCCAGCTGGAACAGCCTGATATGGCAAATATAAAAAGAAAAAAATAAAATATAAATCTCACCTTCATGGCTTTAAATTCTAAACCTATAATATAACAAAGCCTTTTAATAATCAAGACCAATCATACCGGAAATCCCGCCTAAGGGTTGGGTAAGGTTTTAAAAAAACCACATAAGGATGCAACAAATTCATCCCGGTAATCTAAAAACAAATTGTTATGGCCTCCTTTTGTCTGGATAAGCTTTTTGGGTTCCGGAGCGCTGTCGTAAAGTTTTTTAGCCAGCTTAAAAGGCACTATCTCATCATCTATGGAATGAATGAAAAGTTTTGGCTGGCTGATTGATTTTATTTTAGTCTGGGAATTAAAAATATCCGGCATGAGAAAAGCAGGGATATAAGGGTAGAAATGCTTGCCCATATCCTTTGCGCTGGAAAAAGTCCCCTCGATTACAAGGCCGCCTATTTTATTATTCGAAGCCAGGTCTATAGCTGCAGCTCCGCCAAGGGATTCTCCGTATAAAATTATCCTTTCTTTATCAAGGCCCAGCTGATTAAGCAGGTAATCATAGGCAGCTTTGGCGTCTATATATAAGGCTTCTTCGCTTGGACTGCCGCTGCTTTTGCCATAACCCTGGTAATCGATGATAAAAATATTTACCGGGCACTGACGAAGAATGATCAGCTTATCAAGCCGGTGAGAGATGTTGCCTCCGTTTCCGTGAAGAAAAAGCAAGGTGTATGATGCATCTTTAAAGGGAAGAAACCAGCCGTTGATCTGCTGGTTATTAATTGTCTTTAAATATACTTCCTGGTATTCAAGCCCAAAATCTTTGGGAGAAGCCTCTAATTCTTTGATCGGGAAAAATATACCGGTAAGCTGCACATACTTGACCTGCAAAAACATCAGAAAAAGAATCACGGCCAGCCAGATTATTATTTTTAAAATCACTCTCACCTCAAACCGGGTATTAAATCTTATTTATCGATATCTTTTCGCCCAGCTGTATTCCTCTAAACTCTTCAGGACTTGAGGAAGTCTTGCCGACTATGACTACCGGAGAAGCCGGAACAGGGGTTTGATTTGAACTGGCAGGGGTGGGGCCGAAAAAAACACAGAGGCATTTTCCCTGAGGCCAATAGGCCACATCACCTATATCAACATCCATGGAAGCACCGTCAGCCGAAGCCTTAAAATCGATATTAAAATAAATCTCGTCTCCCCAGGTCGATACCGTAGAAACAATTGGAAGACCATTTATGATATCCTTGGCAGCTTGGGTGTCATTAAACTCAATAACAAAATCTATAACAGATGTCTTACAGATTGCCCTCATTAGTACCTCCTTGATGAAACTTCCACTTTTTGCGAGCGATATGACTTGGGTCCGCCAACACTCCATAAGCCATAGACTCACTTGATTATATCAAAGGATAGAAAAAAGAAAAGGCCTCTTGCCATGAAATGACAAGAGGCCTGAATGATAAGCTTAGCAATATTTTTTATAATTCAAAAGTAATATACTTGGTGATTATTCTTTCTCTTTTATCTGTAAGCTTGGGCCTTTCGAGGTTGTTATCCAGCCATTCTATTGGTATCCAACCGGATTCACGCCTGTAAAGGCCGTTAAATACCATGACCTTGGCTTTCCTTTCAAAAAGTTTCACATCGAGAACCATGGCACTGCTGTGGTTCTTGATCCGGAAAATATTATAATCCTGGCATAAACGCTCAAAAAGATATTTGTCATCAAAATACAAAGCTGAGTTTATGCGGTCACAGGTTCTTTCATCAAGCCCGACACCTAAAGTTTCCCAGTTTTCTGGCCCGTTTATTTCAACCCATTTTCCGACTAAAAAATAATATTCCTCTGAAAACCCCTTTTGACAAAAGCCTAGACAGATAAAAAATACCAGCAAGCTTAAGCCACAGATTTTACTCATTTTCCACCTCCTCAATTAGCAACAGTCCATTACATAATCAAGGATACCATAGAAAATCAGCCGAAATCCACGCATAAGAGCCTAAATCAAGCCTTTTTGGAAACGCTTACACGCTAGATTAATATTACTGCTATTAGATTTTTAACGATACGCAGGCAATACTATAGGAATAAAAGGGGTTAATACATGCTTTAGAAAGGCTGGTCTTTGTCAAAATCAAATATTATATCGCGGTCAAAATCATTGCGGATATGGTCGTTTATCAGCTGGACTTTGCGGACATCATCAAGGGCCTGGAAAAAATCTCTGGCCTGGACAAACTTGTCTCTAGAGTCGCTCCATCGCTCAAGATAATAATCGTTAAGGGCGTCATCGATCAGTTCGTCGCCGATATCTGGATTAAGCTCTGCTGCCTTACGAAAACTTTCCGCGGCCTTCTCGGTTTCACCAAGACCGGTCTGGATAATTCCTATATCAAAATAATCCTGGGCCTTGCTTCTGTCTTCACTGTCAACGCTGGGAAATAAATCTTTCTTCCTATCATCTGCAGCGGCTGGTACCTTGTCTTTTTCCCCGGGTTTTGTTTTAGCTTCAGTTTTAGTCTTGTCTTTATCGGCTTTTGATTCGCTCAAGGCCTCTTCAAGCATCCTCAGGGATTCTGATTTCTTTTTTTCTGTTTCGGCCTGAGCTGAAGCTTCTTTATACTGTTCTTGGGGTTTTAATTTCGGAGGCAAACTAAAGAGTTTTCCATCGATGCTCTCCACATCTTGCAAAGAATAAGTAGTAGGCACACCAAAAACTTCAAGAGTTATCTCATCGGCGGTCATATAAAGCAGCTGGCCGTCGACTACCTCGCCGGATTTAAAAACAACTCTTTCGCCAAAAACCGGCAAGCTTATGATCAACAAAAAAAGTACAGCTAAAACTTTCATCATAAAAATAATACTACCATATTCACCTGGCGTCAACCATCAAAGCGATTTAAATAAGTTTTTTGGGGGGGGTGCTGATTTAGTCGAATCTGAACTTCTTCTTTTGGAATAATTTAACGCATACATCGACAACAGCCGAATCATAAAAAACATCTTTGTTCTGTCTTATCTCGTCCATGGCAGTTTTTATGCCTTTTGCCGCCCTGTAAGGCCTGTGCGAAGCCATGGCTTCAACGACATCTGCTACGGTTAATATCTTGGTTTCAAAAAGTATATCATCGCTTGAAATCCCATGCGGATATCCTGAACCGTCTAATCGTTCATGGTGCTGAAGCACTATCATGGCAACTGGCCAGGGGAATTCCACCGGCTGAAGTATCTCATAGCCTATTTGAGGGTGTGTTTTGATAATACTGAACTCCAGATCTGTCAAACTGCTGGGCTTGCTTAATATTTCTGAAGGGACATAAACCTTGCCTACATCATGTATTATCGAAGCCATTCTGATACCCTCTATTTGCTCTTCCTCTAAACCAAGCTCTTCGGCTATGGCACAGGCTAGCTGAGAAACCCGGCGCTGGTGGCCTGCTGTATAAGGATCCCTTCTTTCAGCTGTAGCAGCCAAAGCCATGACAGTCTCTTCAAGTATCCTGCGGGAACGTTCAAGATTGAGCTTTGACTCCTTTTCAGCTTTTTTCTGCTGCGTGGTGTTTAAGGCCACCTCAACCACTCCGCTCATTTTTTCGTTTAAATCTTTTATCGGATAAGCTCTGATAAACCATGACTGGCCTGCATCTGAAATAACTTCACCCTGTTCTATTTCTTTGGTCTTTAAGGCCTTCTTGACTGGACAACCTTTACAGGCAACGCTGCGGTTCTGCCATACCTCATAACAATACTTCCCGGTCAGCTTGTGACAGTCTACGCCGGCATCCTCGCCAGTTGCCCTATTTGCCCATAAAATCCTCATCTTTGTGTCGTAATAAACCACCAGCTCTGAAAGGCTGTTTAAAATTGTGGTCTTATCATGTTCTGAACGGCGAAGGGCTTCTTCAACTCTTTCCCGCTCGCTTATGTCACGC
Organism: Candidatus Omnitrophota bacterium; assembly: GCA_016939345.1. Classification (GTDB taxonomy): domain Bacteria; phylum Omnitrophota; class Gorgyraeia; order Duberdicusellales; family 4484-171; genus JAFGHG01. The sequence continues at coordinate 5,491 of JAFGHG010000174.1, read as the reverse complement.
ACGATAGCACAAAGATATTCATTGCCGGCAAATTGAATATAATTGCCTGAGATCTCGACAGGGAATTCCCTTTTATCTTTTGTCATGATGCGGGTTTCAAACGTTCTTGTCTTTTCGCGTTTTGCCGCTTCCCATTGCGAACGCCAGGCTTCTTGAGGAAAATTCAAATCAATATCATGTATGTTCTTTTTTAAAAACTCAGATTTGCTGTATCCCAGCTCCTTTGTAGCTGCCTCATTAACATAGACGATATAACCATTGCTGTCTATCCATAAGGCAATATCACTCATGTGGTCGACAACAAACTGAGTAAATATCCTAGACTTTTCGATTTTTTTTCTGGCAGTGATATCTTCACTGATCCCGTCGATAAATTTTATTATGCCTTTTCCGTCAAACTGAGCTCTGGCTGTACAAGAGACAATTATCTCGCTACCGTCTTTTTTGACCATTTTCAGCTCTTTGTCCTTTACATATCCTTTTTCTTTTAATTCCTGGAGAAAAACATCGCGGTCATCAGGATTTTTATAAAGGTCCTTTGCCCTGATTTTCATAAACTCATCTATTTCTTTGTAACCGTATATCTTTATCATCGCCGGATTAGCGTGTATGAACATACCCCCTGGCTCAGGAGTATTGCGAAATACCCCCACATTTAAATTCTCTACAAGCGAACGGTATTTGGATTCGGATTCGCTTAAAAACTTTTCTGCTTTTATTCTGTCGGTGATATCCATAGCAGTGAACACTACGCCTTTAGAAGGGTCTTTACGGTAAAGATGTGTGGAGCTGAGCCATATATCTATCGATGAACCGTCTTTACGTTTCCAGCGGGTAAGAACCGAGCCTAAACCGTATTTGTCAATTTGTCCATATTTATCACGGCCGACCCGTTCATACTCTTCTTCGTTCTCATATAACATACGGGCGCTTTTGCCTTCCAGCTCTTCTTGGCTGTAGCCAAGCATAACCTGCAAGCCTTTATTTGTCCATCCAAGTATCCTCTTGGTCGCTAACCCTATACCTATAGGGACTGCTCTTAATACTCCCTCTAGAGTGGCTTCGCTGGTTTCAAGAGCCTTTTCAGCTTCACGGCGCTTAGAAGCTGCCAGCAAAAGAGAAATAGAGTCAGCTACCGAAGAAGCAAACTCCTCTTCTTCTAAAGACCAGCTTCTTTTTTCTCCGGTATGCTCATGACAGATTATCCCTGCGACTTTGCCGTGGAGCCTTATCGGAACATCAAGCATGGAAACAATACCATGGGATTTTAAATAATCATCCTTAAATTCACAAGTGCGCAGATCAGAACAGGCATCGTCGGCAGCGACACTCCGGCTTTCTTCGAGAGCTGCAAAATACCTGGGATAATCTTTAGCTAAAAGCTTAAATCCTTGTTCATGCAGCTTTTGCGAAAACCTGTAAAGGTCTTGGCAGGTTATAGCTGAATAATCTTCGTTAAAAAGCCAGATGCTGACCCTCTCAACTCTAAGCGTGTTAGAAACTGTTTCTGTGAAATTTTTAAAAGCTTCTTGTATATCTGAACAGTCTATCTTAGCCAGGTCCAAAAGGATCTTCTGATGCCTAAACGCAGCCTCTGCCTTTTTCTTTAATAAAGCCTGAGCCTTCTTTTGCTCGGCAATATCTATCCCCACTCCTACAAGGCAAATCCTGCCGGCTATTTCATTTCTTATGCCGGTAAAAAGATAAGGTTTTTTTTCGCCGGACTTAGATATAAAACTGGTCTCAACGCTTGAAGAACCATTTATGAATACTTCTTCTATTTTCTCAGAAACCAATTTTTTTTCGCTGTCATCAAAAAAATCCAAAGGAGACATATCAGCGATCTCCTCATCGCTGTATCCGGTTATCTTCTCCATATTCTGATTCCAGCGTAAAAAACTGCCTTCTCTGTCAAAGAGGTAGAAAACCCCCGGCATGCTGTTAATTACAGAGTCAGAAAAGTTCTTCTCTGCAATAAGTTTAGTTTCTGATTCCTTACGCTCTTTAAGTTCGACCTCTATTTTTTCCCGCTTAAACCTCTCTTGCTCAGCTTTTTTTTCCTCGGTAACATCCCTTATAATGCCCACAATAAACTGATCGCCTTGGTTATCAACATATAAAGTCTTTTTAGTCACAATCGAATGGGTTATTCCTTTAGAATCGGTAAACTCTTCTTCGTTTATATTTTCTCTGCCGGTCCCAAAAACGATCTCGTCCCGGTTCCAAAATATATCGGCTTCTCTTTTGGGAAAATAATCATAATCGCTTTTACCGATCAGCTTATCACGATCATAACCCATGAATTTGCAGTAAGCATCGTTTAAAAGCACCCATTTATGCTCTCTGTCTTTTACGAATATCGGGTCTGCTATGGAATTTATTATTTTATCCAGATAGTCCTTGGATTCCTGAAGAGCCTGCATTGTAGATTCTTTGACCAAAGCCTGGCGCAAAGCATCCTCAGCAAGCTTGCGCCCGGTTATGTCCCTGACCACGCACATCAAAGCCTTGATCTGGCCATGGGCATCCCTGATTATTGAAGCATTGACTTCACCGTTGAATTCAGAACCGTCAGACTTGATTAAGCTGTATTCAGTTGCTAGGATGGCCTCTTTTTTGATAAGATTTTTTATATCTTTTTTAGCCCGGCGCCTGTCTTTTGCAGAGATAAAGTCAAAAGCATATCTGCCGATAGCTTCTTCCTTGTGTATAAAATCAAAGAGGTCAGCAGCCCTTTGATTTACCATAATTGTCTTGTAATCAAGATCAAAAAGGACAATGGCATCGGGTGAAGCTTTTATCAGGCTGCGGTAAAACTCAAGGTTTTGCAGCCGCGCTTCTTCAGCGTTTTTTTTCTCTGTGATATCCTCGCCGGAACTTAAAGCGGCAACTATCTTTCCTGTTTCATCCCTGATCACAGTATTATGCCATAAGATGTTTCTTAACTCGCCGCTTTTGGTTAAAACCGGGTTTTCGTAGTATTCAAAATCACTTGAGTTAAGGTTGGCGCTGGTGATATTACGAAAGACTTTTTTTACCTGTTCCCGGTTTTTTTCTGGCAGAAAATTATCAAACCAGGGTTTACCTATTATTTCCTTCTGAAGATACCCAAGGACCTGGCTGCCTTTCTTATTTATAAGAATGACCCTGCCCTTGGTGTCTAAGACGGTTATGATGACTCCGGCAATATCCAGATACATCTGGGCTCTTTCTTTTTCGGCACGCAATCGCTCCTCTGCCCAGTTGCACTGGCGCTTGATAAGCTCCAGCTCAACCACTTTAAGCCTTAACTCCTCGACTTCCTTCTCCAGCTCCTGCCTTGATTTTTTATGATTTTCAGCCATGGATTGAAAAGTAAAAAGCCCTTTAAATGGCCTGATTATTCATACTGCCTTAAATATAATATTTCTAGGATGAGTTTATGATGTTTTTGGCGCCACGTAGGGAACAAATTATACCATATTTATATATCCAGCGTCAACCCAACCTCTTCCACCTACGAAGTGCCACTTCGTAGGTGGAAATGACGGTGCGGAATAAGAACTCTATGATTAAGGATAAGGTTAGAAAAGGCGTTGTTTGAGGATTTCGTAACAGAATATTGCACAGGCAGTGGTTACATTGAAGGAAAGCGGCTCGCCTTGCATGGGTATACTTACTCTAAAATCAAGGTGCTTATCCAGCCCATACCGCAGGCCTTTACCTTCCGAGCCAAGAACCAGGCCGAGAGGAAATGATAATTTGGCCTTATCAAGCCTTTGGGCTTTTTCTAAAACCGCTCCATATATCCAGTAACCAGCTTTTTTTGCTTCTAAAACTGCATTTCTTAAATTGACTACGCTGGATATCTTAAGATAGTTTTCTCCTCCGGAGGCAACATGTAAGACAGTATCTGTGATCTGACAGGCCCTATGCTTAGGTATTACCAGATTAAACCCGCCGGTACAGGCAGCAGTGCGGATAATCGAACCGAGATTCTGCGGGTCAAAGACCCTGTCCAGAAATATAAATGAAGGCTTCTCTTTACCAGAAAAATCAAGCAGTTCGCCGAAATCAGTATAAGAAAAAGCATCGACCGCTGCAACAAGGCCCTGGAGGTTGTCGGCTTTCTTTACTTTATAAAGTGCCGGCTTTGGCAGACGCCTGAATTCTATTTTATTCAGCCGGATAAGCCTCTCTATCTCCGGCAGAAAAAGGTCATCCTGCAGATACAGCTTTTTTATGCTTTTAGGGTTTGCTTTAAGCCTCTGCAATACAGAATTTTTTCCGTAAAGATACATATTTAATACGGTTATGTTTATCGGTTACGGCTACGAAGCCCGTATCGTAGTTAGGTTAAGGTAACGTCTTTATTTTAATTGTATTACGTAACCCAACAACGTAACCAAAACGGGCATCGTTACCGGTAAACGTTACCGGAATAATGAAGAATCACACGCAAGCCGGTGGTGTCCATTTCGATTAGGTAATTCGGTTTTGGGAGTTTTGGATAACCTGCTCTATCCTAAAACGCAAGTAGTCTATCTCTACAGGTTTTATTATGTAATCAGCATTCTGCAGTTTCGCTGCGATTTCCATTGATTTCTGATCGTCTTTACCTGTAAGCATTATAACCGGTATGGCCTTTGTCTTTGGATCCTCTTTTAATCTGGCCAAGACATCAAAACCGTTGATACCCGGCATCATAATATCAAGCAAAATCAACTCCACTTCTTCCTGTTTAGCCAAATCTAAACCCTGCTGGCCGTTATTTGCTGAAATGACCTTAAACTGGCCTTCTCTTTCCAGGTTTCTGCCTACAAAAAATGAAAAATCCTCCTCATCATCGATTATCAGTATTTTTTTGATCTTATCAGCCATAATTTTTTATGGTTGGTTATCATAGACAGCAATAAACACAAACAGCCTTTGAGGGAATATATCAAAACTTAACCTATACTGGCATCTTCCACGGCTCCGCCAGAAACCAGATATGCCATCTTGGTCAATTATTTGATCGATTTTTTGAGCCGCTTCCTGCGAGTCAACTTCAAAACCAATAACATTACCAGGAAAACCCATACCCCTATCTTGTATGCCATCGCTGTCTAAGTCAAAAGGTACTGGATATGCCTTATAAAGAGTAATTATGCTGCCGAAAGGATTATCATCAGCTGTAAATTTTCTGTCAATATAAGGGCCATCCCAGCCAGTTATTCCGTCGTCGGCTAGCAGATTATTGTTTACAGCGAAATTGTCTTTTGTGGTCAACATCCCATACTGGCCTGTATCTGCATAAAAAAGCACAGCTGCTGTCTTTAGCGCTTCCATTATTTGTAACATTTTAGATATCCGAGCATTCTGCCGGGCAGAAGCTATAACTGGAACAATAGCAACAGCTAGGATCGCAACAATTGCCACAACTAAAATCAGCTCAATAAGGGTAAAAGTTTTGGCTGTCTTTATAGCTTCCCTTTTCTTCAGAGCCCTGCCTAAGGATTAAAATATTTTT
>JAFGHG010000173.1 GCA_016939345.1 Candidatus Omnitrophota bacterium | reverse complement strand
GTCCATAGTCCACAGTCCGTAGTCCGTAGTAAAGCAGGAGAAAGGAATGTGGATATGGCAAAAGGAGGTAGATCATGGGTACAGGGCTTGATTTTAAGCATTTTGTCTGTGACTCGGGCGGTATCTTTGGCTCAGCCAGAGACACAAAGGGTAAGATCCACAACTTTATCATCACTCATTCCGGCAGGGTTATGGAACAGGTCTCAAGGCACTTTGAAGAGGTCATCGGAGAGTATGCTGAACTCATCAGAGCAGACTTTAGCTACTACTACGGTGTGGTTCCTACTTATGTCAGGCGTAGCAGCTCAAACTGGAGGTAGAAACAATGCAATTGAAAACCGAAAAGAGGGTCCGTGGCAATTAGTCGATAGTCGACAGTCCATAGTCGATAGTAAAAAAGATACTCACTATGGACTATTGGCTATTGGCTATGGACTAGAAGAGAGGGCCCGTGGCGAAGTGGCTTCTGATTCTGTTTTTGTTATGTCAGCACTTTTGTTGGCTATAGCATTGATACTAAGCGCTTTATTAGTATCATCAAAAAGTACTAAATTGTGGTTCATCCTAGGCTTTGCTGGATTTATTTCAGCTGGTTTTGCATTTCCGGGATTGATTGCTGAATTAGGCAAGAAACCCAAGTTGTCAGATAAACAAATTGTTTTGAGCGAGGACTTATCCCCTGGACAAAGGACAGTTTTCCAGAGATTTCAAGAGCTTGTTATGCCGCTTACAACCAAAGAAGAAGAAATTATTGTGATGGTTAGATTAGCTATTGAAAATACAATAGATCTCATAGATTATACAGAAGCTGAACAAAATCCAGACAGGGCTATTACTCTTCATAATGGTTTATGGAACAATGAACTTTTAAAAGTTATTACTACAGAGAATATGAGAGAAGTAGAAATAATATTAGATGAACTTTATCCTTCAGGAAATTATCTTTTTGGAAAAGAACCTGGCGCTCAAATGGTTACATTTGATAATAGCCCCTTCCATTACATGCTGTTAAAGAAAGGGATGTTTGACCGTCCATCAACCTTATTGGCTCTCTATGTTCATGAGTATGCAGGGCATTATCAAACACCAGGGTATTCTAACCAGGAAGAAGCAAGCGCCTATGGTGTTGAAGTCCTTTATTTATCCTCAATGCAAGAGCGTAAAGATGAAATAATTTCTAGAGCAATAAAATTTGGCGCCAGTGAATTTCAGATAGAGTGGCTTAAACAAGCCCTGGAGGAAGCTACACTTAATAAAGAGATAGATTATGCAAATAGACAGATGTGGTGGATTTATGACTTGATGCGATTAGAAAATAACAGTTCAAATAATATAAAAGATAACAGCAATAGTTACTCGGTTTCTGTGCCGGCCTCTGATTTTTCTTTTGTAGGTGATTATGCTTCTGACGGCCGCAGTTTAGAAGAAGTTTTGGCCTGGCGGGAGGGCTTAGATGAGGCCAATATGCGCAGGCCGCAACTTAGAGAAATAGAGATATTATCAGAGCATCAGGATAGATTACAGCAGCTCTTGGTTCAGATAGCAGCCATGTCAGGAGCCATGAGATTGATTGGTTTGAATATTGTGGAGTGGGAGGAGAAGATATGGCCCCGGGATATCATTACCCTTAATATCAATAGGAGAGTTAAGATAGTAACTACAGGCCTTGATTTTGGAGCAGCGATTATCCCTGATGAAACAGGAAACGCTAGAGAAATCCTGTTTGCCGAAAGTCTTTTCAGTAATCAGGACGGCATTGCAATCATTGATCATGAATTATTAGCCCTTCAAGGCGGTGTTAATCATGATGAGGTGTTGCGTATCCAGCAATGGTTGAGTAATGCTGTAAGCTATTATGGTGATATCGCCAGCCTTGATGGGGCTGCTGATGTTGTTAATAAGCTTGGAGATTCAATACTCGATTCCTCTGCCAGTGTAGACAAATCGCAAGATCAATCAACAAATTCAGCTGTAGTCATAGGAGTAGCCTTAATCGTATTACTGCTTATTGGCTTGAGGGTTGTAAGAGCAGTGCAGATAAGAAGAACTAATATCTATAATATAATAAAGAGCAATCTGGATGTTGTCGATTATGACATAAACGAGGCCAAGAAGGAGCTTAACAGAGATTTACCTTCATCCATTTCCCGACTTGTTGATATGAGAAGAAGCCATTACACAAGCAAAATTGAAAGGCTGGAAGAAAGAAGAAGACGAATAAAGCAGATCAAGTATGACAGCATTAATAATTTTGTTAGATCTTTGCAAGAGATTGCCCCCGGAGAAATGAGGCTTTTCTCAGAGATCAACCCGGAAGTTATGGAGATCGTTGCCGAGGGAGCCGGCAGATTCATGCATGTAAGCTACAATCCTGAATTTATATTCGGCTTGCCTCAGGATTCATGGGTTTGGGGCTTGTTTGGCCACAACAATGCTGTTCCTGCAGGATTTCATTATAGATTAACAGATAGAAAGATAAGTCAGAGCATAATTTTTGTTGAAATCGAAGAAAATCAATCAATGCTGAATATTCTTGATACCTTATTCCATGAGCTTGACCACAGTGATGTTGGGTCAATTACAGTTGCTAAAGATTCCCACGAATACGCCTTGTATCGCATGGTTCATGAAGTTCATGCTGTTAAATCAGCCCAGGCTTATGTTGCTGAGATCGCCTTAGGCAATGAGCAGATTCAGAGAGAAATCGATCAACGCTTTGAAAGCTTAAATGATGCAAATAGGCAGGATATAGAAATCCATGGCAGACTTGTGGGTAAGGCAGGCAAAAACAGAGCTATTCTTGAGGCCACATCATATGTTTACCCCTTAGAAATGCAGCTGTATAAAAATTTGATAAACCTATCATCTGATCCTCGCACAACTATAGAAACTCATAAGGCAATTAACTATTTTGCGGTAAGCGGTGATTCTGCCAGATTGCGTACCATTGACGCAGTTGCTGAAATCTGGCAGCTTCTTTTGGATTTCACCACTGAAATCGGCGGGCCGACAAATCATTCAAGACCCTATTATAAAATGCGTCTGCTAAACAAAGCTCTGGCTGAAGAAGAAAACAGGACTAAGGCCCTAGAGGCAGGTTTAGTTTTAGCCAGGTCCAAGATATGGGAGGATACTGATATCAGCTTTGCTAACGGATTTTCCGATGAAATCATCGATAGCCAGAACAAATATAGATATAGGATTTTAAAGATTTTATTCAGAGACATTATTTCAGGCCAAGTACCTATTGACGCAGATATCCGTGAGATCTACAGAGAAAGATTAGAAAGGCTGCTTAATATCATGGCTGAAGAGGGTATTCAGGTGGTTGTTACTTATTATGAAAGAAGGGCCCGTGATGAAGGAGATTCTAATTCACTAGTTCTTGCAGGGGCAGGAATATTTATTTTGGCTGTGATATCCTGGTTAGCAATCAGGGTAGGAGCCCTTAGGCTCTTAAAATTTGCTTTAACAAGCAGTGTATTGGTATTAGCTTCTTTTGCTGTTTCAATTAATGGCAGAGCAGAAGAAACAAAAGATTCTTACAATATTTCCGTCAGTGATATTGAGGATGCAGATCAGACAGATGCGAATGACCAGAAACCTTTTAACTGGAGAGATTTTGCAGTTGTTTTTGCAAAAGCTAAACCGCATCTGAACCTTCAAAATGCTCAGGTGATTGTAATAGGCGAGGATCATTTTACCCAGTTAGGAGATCAGTTTAAGTTAGTTCAACTCATAGGGTCTGCGAGAGAAGTGCTGATTTATAAGGAAGGAGTCGATGTAGGCGATACAATAAATTTTAAGAGAGAGTATGCTGACGGCAGCCTATTTAAGCAGGATGGTAAACCAGTACTTTATACAGCTCACGGTATAGAAGCACCGGGATTAAATTGGAAAGCAGCGGGAGAAGGCGCACCGGTCGATTTAGCCTTAAGCAAATACTTTGAGTCCGAGGGTGAGGAGAAAAATAGAGCAGAAAAAGATCTTATTAATGCAGTTCGCAAACATCATGAGATCCAGGTCTTAAGAGATATGGTAGCAGCAAAGAGAGTTGCTCTTGGATTCAGCATAGCGGATGAAAAACAGATGAAGAAAGTGGTTATCATGGGATTGGATCATGTGATCGGAGCCCACACACCTACTCTTTTACCTGAATTAAGTAAATACGGTATTGACTGGATAGCAGTTGTCCCAAGTAGAGTGCTTGAACCTAATTTCTTGAGTTTTTCCGGCGATATCGAAGCCACAGGTGAGTTTTTATCTAATCCCACACGCCCGCGAGTTTTAACAGCTGATAATTTCGGACCGCTTTACAGGCTTTACTATGAGTTGGGCAGGGTAAGCGACTACTATGATCCTTATGCCGGTGATCGCAAGTTTCCTTTTGAAATTGAGCCAATCACTATTGAGAACAACCCCTATGACCACCCTGAACTCTGGAACAGGCTTAAACCCGAAGCTAATTCAAATGCGATCCAAAGTGAAATAGTTGCCCTTGTAATCGGGTTGATAATCGGCATGCTATTATCCCGCTGGTTATCAACCATAGCTACTTCCTTTGAGAAACCAGTTAAACAAAACAGGCAAAACAGATATACATATAAAACTAATCATGGTATACGCACTATAATCTGGGCTGGTTTGTTTGCCGTTATCTGGTTTTCATTATTGCCCTTCCTGAAACCCTATTTTCCAATTATTTCAGTAATCACAGGAGCATTAGCTATTTTCTGGTTTGCAGTCGCAATGCCGATTGTTACTTTAGCAATTGCAAGGTTTGCAATTAAGAAACCTTTAAGAGTTGTTATTGCGCCATATTTATTTGATACAGAAGAAAGCGAGTTACTTAAAGAATACACAAATAACAAGTATCAGAAATACTATGTTGCCTTATTTCTTGCCTCTATGGCTGGATTGATATTCCTGGCAACAGTTGCAGGGGTTACTAATGGTTTAAGCCAAGGTGTAGACCCTGAAATATTTAAATTAATTCATACTGATAGATTACTTATCGCAGTTCGCCATATTGGATTGTTCCTTTTAGGAATGTTTGTTGTAATCGGCCATTATATAAATGTTAGCAGCGCTCCCCGGCACCATAATACCGATAATTCACAGTTGATAACAGACGGTTTGTATAGCTATCTACGTCATCCGATTTATTTTAGTTGGTCAATGGTCCTTATAGGCCTGCTAATGGCATTGCCCCTTCCTTTTATTGTCTTACCGGTAACAACAGGGCTAATCGCCCTTGTATATGGTGTCGTTTTTGAGAATGTTAACCTTTGGGTAAGCTATGGTAAAGAATATTCTGATTATGCCAAAAAAGCACCAATGGTTCATGAGAGGTTAATTGGTTTGATTTCAAAGTTAGATATCAGAAAAGATGAAAACAACAACGTTTCAATTATTGTGATCGGAATCGTGCTCGCGGTAGTTTTTGTTCTGGCAGTGGCTTCTTTCAGCTCACTGGATGCAGGCAGAGCAAGCCAGGTATTTAACAGGGCAGCTAGAACTTTGGCCTCTGGTACGCCAAGGCAACGCTTGATGGCCCTAAATTTATTAATCAGCCGTTATCCAGTATCTACCCCAGAATTAAAAAGAAAAATAGAGAAATTGCTTGAAAAAAGCAGTTATTCTCCAGGAGAAATTGATAGGATAATCAGCGGGCAATTAATTGATTTTAATTCTCAAGCCAGAACCAGTTTAAGACAATTGATAAATAAAGTCAAACAAAGCAGGAATCAGGCCAGGGATGGTTTGAGAGGCAATGAAAGCAATGCCAGCGGGTTTTTACAACTAGTTTTATTTAGCTTAATAACTGTGCCCGTAATTTTTGCCGGAATTTTCGGAGTTAGCGGATTTGACGATGCAGAACGCCTGAACGTTCTTAAGGAGTGGTTAAGAAAGTTTAGACAAAAGCAAGAAGCAATTACTCCAGTTCATGAATCAACTGGTACAGATAATGATATGACAAAGAGAAGATTAAGGCAAGATGAAGATACTGTTGAAATATCCCCTCAAGCTCAAAGGCTTTTTGATGAGAATGAATTATTCAAGCAATCAAGCCCAGATTCAAAACCTGTCCAAGTCCAGCCATTAAGAACAGCCGAAAATACTGATTTGGGCGGAGTTGAAACATTTCCTGTTTACGGAGACATTGTCTTAAACAGAAATACAAATCAGGGCGTACTCTTAACCGGATATCCATATACAGGGAAAACTTATATAAGTTCAAGATTGGCTTTTAAATATGCTGATAACTGGCAGTGGATAAGGTCAGACAATATGCCTGACGATTACCTGGCCGGTTTTATAGAAGGAGATCGGTTAATAGCAGCGGTAAATGCCAGTATGGGCGATTTTCTAATGTCAAATCCAAGCGGATTATTGGTGCCTATATCACATATAGTTTATTTATACACAAAGGGAGAAGAGCCTTCTAACCCGCTAAGCGCAGCTGTTACAGTTGCAATATTAGAAGGTTTAGGCTCAGATCAATTTGGAGTAAGAAAAAGATTAGCCGTAAGCTACCAGCGCAGGATAATACCTATATATGTACCGCTGGATCAGAGGCCGGCCGTATACGATCAAGCACTTGCAAGGATCAATGCTTTAAATAATAAATCAGGTGTATCTGAAAGTAAGGCCCTTATTATTATTTTTACCGCGATCGCTTTAAGTTCTTTATGGCTTGCTATTAACCTGATAAGAATAAAAAATAAGGCAATAGCTGAGAGAAGAGAGCATAAATCTAATTTGAAATATTATCTAAACAAAGCTCCGCAATACTATGCAGCAAGGAGAGTTTTTCGTGAAGGAGATGATGATGTGATCCATAGTGCCCTAGAT
>JAFGHG010000172.1 GCA_016939345.1 Candidatus Omnitrophota bacterium | reverse complement strand
GATGTTATATTTGCAAGGCTTGGCGGTGAGGTTATTGATCAATCAGCTGATGGTTCAAGAGATAGCAATGATTCTGCTTTACTTTGGATTGCAGCAGGTGTTGTTTTCTATTTGGCTGCAGCAGTTTTTAGCTTAAGCCTTGCTAAAGCCGCTGGCCGGGCTGATCGCAAACTGGATATAATGAGCAGGCAGCGTCGGCGCAGGGATTTGATTGAAAGAATATATAGAAGGGATAATGAAAATAATTCAATAATATATATCATTCTGGCTATTGCAGCCGGCATCGTAATCCTTAACTTGATCATAGACCGCATTAGACACCTGGAATACTGGAATAACAGAAGATTATTAAAGGCGCTAATGGCTATCAGGGCCGGACCAGAATCCTTGCAATATCAGCAGCTCCTTGATTCATTCACTCCTTCCTATGATAAGGCCTTCAACCATAACCGCGTTTCAAGAGTAATCGAGTGGCTTGCCGGACAGCTTCAAATCGATAATGAGCCGACAGTCATCGAGAGTTTCCTGCAAGATTATTTAGACAGGAACCAAAGCTTAATAACAAATGAGGTAAGATCTGCAGCAGCTGACATAATTGAAAGCGCCATCAATGATGATGCCGATATTTATTTCTTATATACCGGAAGCTGGGTGCTTCGTGAGATGGCTTTAAAACTTTCTAAAGAAGAGCCTTTCAGGTCAATGGCTGAAGATAAAGGATATGTAGCATCAGAGAGATTACATGCTTTCTATTATACTCAAGCCATGACTTATCGCGGCGAGATGAAAGGCGATAATATGCCGTTTGCCTATAGGGAACGCAAGGTAGAATACTTTGCCCGAGAAGGAATGTTTGAGGGCAGAAAAATTTATCTTGTTGATACGGGGTTTGAGGCAACCCACCTTGTTGATATTGCCGGACTTATTAGCAAACAGAATGTAATAGAAAGCGCAAAATTATCATTTCTGAATCAGATATTAGGACATAGCGGGGTGCAAAGTTTTTCCAAGACATTCGATAAAAAGGCAGTTGATACTTATATTATTTTTGTTGGTGAGTCATCCAGACCTGCAGCAGAGGTTATGATAAATCTTGGTCAGTATTACAGAAAGGAAGGGCTTATACCCGAGGCTTGGAAACCGGTTGAGCATGTGCGCAGTGTAAAATACAGTCAAGATATGGCCGGCAGGGAAGAAGAATTAACACCAGAGCAGATTGTTAAGGATTACTTAGAGCAGGTAGGCCTTCCAGAGGTTAAAAGGGTTGTTATAGTAGAGCCGAATCTTGGAGCTGCCTACATAGTAGAAATCGAGACTACAGTAGAAGGCCAGAAGCTGACAGAACCTGTGCTTCTTGCAGAAAACCCAGTTACTCAGGATACAAGAGCTTTGGATAAGGAGAACATAGAATTACGGTTGCTGGCTAGCAGTAAGAGGGTAAATCCAAAAGTTTATGACTATTCATTTAAGTCCTACGGGCACGAAGACGGCAGTGTATCAGCTAACAGGCATATCCACGCAGCCCATTTAATTGATGAGCAGTTAGAGTTCGATGCTCAGTCGCCAAAAATAACCCCTGACCATTTATTACCTACCGAATATATGCGCATGAATCAACTCAGCCGAGAGTGGCTGATGGGCATTGGGGCAATAGAATCCAGGGTAGAAGGCGCAAATGATCAATTTAAGGTCGGTGAGAGGACAACCGAGATTGAATTAGGCGAATCGAATTCAGCAAGCACTACTCTATTGGTTCTTGGAGCCATAGGAAAGCTGGTTGAGGCTTATCTTACTGGTTATGAAAAGAAGCTGGCCAGCGAAGAAGATATGTTAGCAAAGAATGTCTTAGGAGCATCAGAAGAAAGGGTAGCTGCCGCTAAAAAAGAATTAACTCTAGCAAGAAAGCACATAACAGGGTTAGAAAACGGTATAAGCCAAGATCAATTTAATGTCCATGGTTTTATTGCATACTTAAAAAGAGAAGCTGCAAATCCAAACAAAAATCAAAGAAAAGCAGTAGAGATAGTCAATGAAGAGTTTAAAAACCATGAACACTTGGAGTTTGATCCTGAAACAGTATTGTTTGTTGACCAAGATTCCTGGGTCTGGTTCCTTTTGCTTCCTTATTCTGAAGCTTCTGGATTTAACAAAACCTTGTCTGACGGAAAGGAAGAGGTAAGCATTATCGTTGTAAATAATAGACACACAAGAGACTTAGTTGAGATAGTAAAAATACTTGTCCACGAGGCGATACATAATTCTTTTAAAGCTGTCCCTGAAAATCCCGATGAAGAAGATATTAAGCATTTATTTGATGAGGCCATGACCGAGAAATGGGCAAGAGAAATAATTGATGATATGGCTGATAACAATCCGGTTATAAAGAGGAGGCTGAGCCGGGAAAGACCGGCTGATGCAGAGATTATACATTTGATGGCCAGGATTTTTATGGGAACTGATGTTTCTTTGAATCAAATTGTTGCTGGCTGGAAAATGCGTAATTATGAAAAGGAAATATTACTGCTTGATTCAATTATCGGACGCGGCGAGAACGAAGCCCAAAGACAAGAAATCAGGGAAGAAATTATTATATTTTTATCCAGCGGAAACTCTGAAAATCTAAGAGCCCATGGAAGCATAGGCTCATTCTGGAATGAGTTAGTTAAATTTTCCAAGGAGTATCTAAGTTCAAGAGAGTCGTTAGATTACCAGCCAAGCCTTGCTGTTGCGACAAGGGCAACCCGGCAAGATGATGCTAGAAGACTTTTAGTTGTTGCAAACAATTTAATGTCTGTTGCAAGCCGGATAGACGTCTTTTGCGACGATCCGGAGAATCAGGGTTTTTACAAAGCTCCTTTTTTAACCGCCCAGTCCTTATTTAATGATTATGATCTTAATGCATTAGAAGGTCTTGATGAGCAGGGAATGTTTGATTTGATAGACAGTAATTTAGGAACTTCTTTAGATAAACTTGGCCTAAGTATTGATGATGTTTATTATACCGAACTTAGAGAATCAAATTCAATAATTGTTTCTTTAGCGGTAATATTGCTGTTGGCAGTTATTTTATTAAATAGAAGAAATAATGTTGCAGTTTCAGCTT
>JAFGHG010000171.1 GCA_016939345.1 Candidatus Omnitrophota bacterium | reverse complement strand
CAAAATGCCTTTAGGCATGGGTAATGTAATCTCTAACGGATTTTATGAAGCCTTCTCAAGCTCAGGCGGCGATGATATTATTATTACCCTGGAAGGGTGTAAAAGTTACAGCCGCCAGCTCCTTAAGGATTTTTTACAAGAGATAAAAGACCAGGATATAGTCTTGGCTTCAAGATATAAATCGCCAGGCTCTTATGTCAACTTTCCTCTATTTAGAAAGGTTTTTAGCAAGGCCTTAAATTTTTTGCTTAGGATAAAATTCCCTTTACCCGGGGTAAGCGATTATACCATATTCCTAAGGGCATACCGCATGAGCGTAGTAAAAGAAGCTTTTAAATATTTCGGCTGTTTCGGCTTTATTCAATCAAGAGGATTTGTCAGTAATGTAGAGTTGCTGATAAAGTTATCTTTATTTACGAAAAGAATCAAGGAAGTTCCTTTTGTTTATGATTTAAAGAAAAACGGCTTACGCTACAGGATCAAGACGCTGCAGACAGCAAACGAATATTTTGTGTTGGCTTCTTACCTTAAAAGGATTTTTAAGAAGGTATCTAGGCTAAACAAGGAGGAAAATTGAAAATATTAATAACAGGCGGAGCAGGGATGGTAGGCTCTCACGCAGCAGAATATTTTGCCGCAAAAAACAATAAGGTTTATGTTTACGACAGCCTTATACGTTCTCAGATATTCGGCTCAAAGCATCCCTCAGTAGAATATAACTGGAATTATTTAAAAAAAATAAAAAATATTACCTTGCTGAGAAAAGATATCCGAGATAAAAAGTCTTTGAAAGAAGTCTTTAAAAAAAATAGGTTTGAGGCAATAATCCACACTGCTGGCCAGCCGGGGGTTAGGTTTTCTTTAAAGAGGCCTGATGAAGATTTTCAGATAAACTGCCTGGGAACGGTTAATGTGTTGGAAGCTGTAAGGCATTATTGTCCGCAAGCCGCTTTTATATACTGTTCAAGCAACAAGGTTTATGGAAACAATATTAATAAATACAAAGTTAAGCAGCAAAAGACCAGATATTCATTTGCCGAGATCAAAGGGATAAGCGAGAGTGAGCCCATAGATCTTACCGGCCACACTCCTTATGGCGTTTCAAAGCTGGCCGGTGACCTTTATGTACAGGATTATGCCTATAGCTACCGGATGAAGACGGCAGTATTTAGGATGAGCTGTATTTACGGCCCAAGGCAATTCGGTTTTGAAGACCAGGGCTGGCTTTCCTGGTTTTCATTAAGGTTCCTGAAGGGAAAGCCGATTACTATATTTGGCGACGGAAAACAGGTAAGGGATGTTCTCTGGGTGGAAGACCTTATTTCGGCTTTTGATAAATTTATTCAAAGCAAGCTGCAAAGCGAAGTTTTCAATATCGGAGGAGGGCCAACCAGAACCCTGTCCTTGTTGGAGCTGGTGTTTTTATTAGAGAAGTTAACCAATAAAAAAGTTAAGATAATTTATGAGCCCTGGAGGAAGTTTGATCAGAAAGTGTATGTGTCTTTGATCGAAAAGGCAAAAAAATTTTTAGGCTGGATTCCCTTAATAGAGGTAGATAGCGGTCTCAGCAGATTAGTTTCATGGATGAAAACCAACATTAACCTTTTTGCCGGGAGAAAATGAATTACGACAAACTATTCTTAAAATTATTTATTTCCCTGTCTCTTATCTATATCGCTTTTATGGTCAAGCCCTGGGCTAATGTTTCAGGCAATATCTACCCCGGCGATGATAACAGTTATTACGGTTACACCAGCTCGATAGTCAATGATTTTGATTTTGATTTTGCCAACAACCAGCTCAGCGGTCATGGAGGGTTATCTCCTGCTACCGGAAAGATACAGCTTTATCATCCCATAGGGACATCGCTTTTGCTGATTCCCTTTTATGTTTTGGCCAAACCCATAGTTGTTTTGGTTGATATTTTAAACCATAGCCCTTTTGAGCAGAGACACCCTTTATTTTTTATATTTATGTGCAGTGGAGTGATGGTTTATGCCTACTGGGGTAGTTTTTTACTTTATCGAGCGGTCTGTCAGCTAGGCATAAAGCCAAAAACTGCTTTGATTTCCGTAACCCTCTCTTTGTGGGGTACAATACTTCCGGCATACATATTTAAAAGGCCGATATTCAGTACAATTCCTGAATTTTTTCTCATATCGGCGCTTATTTTCTTGGTAGTGCAATTTAAACCAAGGCTTGCCAATATCAAATACATTTTTTTTCTAAGTCTGCTTTGCGGATTATTAATCGTTACCCGCTGGAATGACCT
This sequence comes from Candidatus Omnitrophota bacterium, assembly GCA_016939345.1. GTDB lineage: Bacteria > Omnitrophota > Gorgyraeia > Duberdicusellales > 4484-171 > JAFGHG01. Next base: position 746 of record JAFGHG010000171.1, on the reverse strand, counting down.
GCATATTATTTTCTTTATTTTTTATTTCTTGCTAGTCTGCCAGATTCAAGCAAAGGGATTTAAGAAGGAGATAGTTTTCAAAATTTTATTTTTTTTCGGGGTTATCTTCCTGATTTTTTTCTTAACCCAAGGCTTAGCCTGGAAATCTTTTTTAGGCAGTTTTTTCAAGCCACCTTATAACCCTTTGGGTATAGGAAAAACTGCCCGGGTAGTATCTTCCCATACAATTAATAATTTACTGCATATATTTATTGCCCGGGATTGGGGATTGTTTTATACAATGCTGCCTTTCTTAGCCGGAACAGTTGCCTTTTTTATTTTTCTCCCATTGCCTCTTTCCAAAAATAAGTTATTGGATTTTTTGGTTTACCTGCTGGTTTTTTTACTTCCCTTTGCGATTGTTGTTAAAGCCCAAAAGCAGGGAAGTTATTATGGTTATAGGCACTTGTTGTCTTTACTGCCCTTTGCAACTTTGGGGCTGGCAGCTTTTTTGAACATGATTTATGAAAAAACCCCTAAGGCAGATAAGGTTTTAACAATAATTACAGTCTTAATAATAAGTTTTAATTTTTTTCTTATGCTTCCCTTTGAATACCACGATTCAACTACTTTAAAACGAAGCATAAATATAATGGGCCGAGAGGGTTTTAATAATGATGCTTATGTTTTTAACGCTCTTAAACTTTATTTTACCCTGCCGGCCAGGGATTTGGCCGGTATGTTCTGCCGGGGGTATGCTGCAGGAT